>DATKWR010000456.1:0-6713 GCA_035529475.1 Sedimentisphaerales bacterium
ATAAGCCGGCTTCTTGTCGAAACACTGCATGAGAAGAAGAAAACCTCGGCGACCACAAAAAGAATCCGGCGCAAAGCCACCGATGAGCAAAACCAGGCGCTCGAAGAATTCGAGTCCGCCCACGACGGGCAAGACAAGCAAATTCCGGCGCAGGCCTTCGTGCGCGCCATGCGAGGCTGCAATAACTTCTGCGCCTTTTGCATTGTGCCCTACGTGCGCGGGCCCGAGGTCTCCAGACCCCCCAACGTCATCCTCGAGCAGATCAGGAAACTGGCCGACCGCGGCGTCAAGCAGGTCACGCTGTTGGGCCAGACGGTCAACTCGTACAGGTACGAAAAGGACGGCAAGACCTGGTCTCTGGCGGACCTGCTCGGCGCTGCAAGTGACATTGGGGGAATCGAATGGATCAAGTTCGTCACCAGCTACCCGTCGCAAGAGTTCTTCGATGACATTCTGAGGGTCATGGCCGATTCGCCGAAGGTCTGCGAGTATTTGCACCTGCCCGCCCAGAGCGGCTCGGACAAAATTCTGCGCGCGATGAATCGTCATTACAGCAGCCGGCAGTACATGGAGCTGCTCGATAGGGCCAGAGCGGTCGTCCCCGGCATCGCCGTCGCGGGCGATTTCATCGTCGGCTTTCCGGGCGAGACCGACGAAGATTTCCAGGCTACGGTGGATCTCGTCGAGAAGGCAAGGTACAAGAACGCCTTCATTTTCAAATACTCGCCCCGACCCGGCACGGCGGCGGATAAGAGATTGCAGGACACAGTCCCGGCCGACGTCAAGCAAAGGCGAAACGCCGAGCTGCTGGCCGTGCAGGAAAGAATAAGCGGTGAGCTTAGCCGGGACTTTTTGGGTCAACAGGTGAAAGTGCTGGTTGAGGGTTTGAGCAAGAAATCGCACGTGAACGTGGATGTGGACCAGAATCCGCAATTAGTCGGCCGGACCGCCGGCGAGTGGATCGTCGTCTTCAACGGCCCCGATTCATTGACAGGCACGTTCGCACAGGTGAAAATAACGAGCGTAAGCCCGCTGACGTTGTTTGGGCGGCTCACGTGAGTCTCACGCTGCAAAGGACTTTGAATAAATGGGAAAACTAACAGACAAGAAAGGTTACATTTGCGATATGGACGGCGTCATCTACCACGGGGACAGGCTCGTGGAGGGCGCCAAGGAATTCGTGGACTGGTTGAAGAAAGAAGGCAAAAGGTTTCTCTTTTTGACCAACAGCAGCGCAAAATCTCCGAAAGAGCTCAAGCAAAAACTCTCCCGCCTGGGCATCGAGGTCGAGGCGGAGGCTTTTACGACCTCGGCGCAGGCCACGGCGAGCTTCCTGGCCAGCCAGAACCCGAACGCCGGCGTCTATGTCATCGGCGAGTCGGGCCTGATCAACGCCCTTCACGACGCGGGCTTTTACATCGACAACGTCAACCCAAAGTACGTCGTCGTTGGAGAATCGCGAACGTACAACTTCGAGCAGATAGAGCTGGCGGTGAACCTCGTGCTCAACGGTGCCAAGCTCATCGGCACCAATTCGGATCTCACCGGCCCGTCGGACCGCGGGGTCGCCCCCGCGTGCAGGGCACTGGTCGCGCCTATCGAAATGGCGACGAACCGCAAGGCGTATTTTATCGGCAAGCCTAATCCGCTCATCATGCGTCACGCCATCCACAAACTCGGGTGCCGCCTGGAGGATACGCTCATCGTCGGCGACCGGATGGACACGGATATCATCGCCGGCATCGAATCGGGAATCGAAACCGCTCTGGTGCTCAGTGGTATCACCAAGAGGGAGGACCTTGTGATGTTTCCCTATCAGCCGAGTTACATCCTCGACCGGGCCTCTGACATCATGACGGCCGGCTGAGAGCATCCCACGCCCAGGGGATCGCTGCTGCTACACTAATGGTAGAATCGTCGCGAAAAGAAGCGTGAATCCGAGCCCCACAAACGCCAGCGTACTGACCGTGACCGTCCATGTCTTGAGAGTTTCAACCTCGGTCAGCCCGCTCATTTTGGCAAATATCCAAAAGCCGCTGTCGTTCATCCAGTTGCCGCACTGAGAACCGAAACCGATCGCCGTCCCCAGATAGACGGGGTGGTAACCGAGGGCCTCTCTGGAGGTGATCAGCGCCGCCAGCATCGCTGAGGTCGTAATCATCGAGACAGTGCTCGAACCCTGCGCAAACTTCAGCAAAGACGCGACGAAGAACCCCATCAGCAGCAGTTTGATTCCGCCGATGTGCTGGGCGCCGTCGCTGACAAACATATTCTGAATGGCCGGACCGATTTGCGCCTCCTTCAACATCGCGCCGAAAGCTCCGCCGCCGGCAGTTATCAGAATAATCACCCCGCCGCTCATCAGCGAGCTTTCCACCAGCTTCATGATCTCTTGTCTATCCGTGCGCCGCTGGCGCCAAAGCACAAGCAGCGCAATCGCCGCCGCAACCAACATCGCCAGATTCGCATTGCCCAGCACGGCGGTAAACTGCTCGGCGCTGCTGATTGGCGAATCCTTTCCGGCGCCTTTGGCAAGAGTTGACACCACCGTATGGGCCGAGATCATCAAGACAGGCAGGACAATCGGCAGGAGCGACGGCAGCAGGCCGGGCAGCTCCTCATCCGGCAGCGGCTCCGGCTCCGGCCGGCCGCCCTCCAAAGGGCGCATCGGTATCGAAATGCGTCTCGCAAGCCATCCGACCAGAAACATTCCTACTACCGCCGTTGGAACTGCCACCAGAAGGCCGATATTGATCATTACTCCCAGGTTTATGCCGAGCGTCTCGGCAATAATCAGCGGCCCCGGCGTAGGCGGAACCAGTGAATGTGTTATCGATGCGCCGACGCCCATCGCCAGGATCAGAAGCAGATAGCTCTTCTTCGTGCGCCGATGCATCGAGCGTGCCAGCGGCAGCAGCAGGTAGAACACAGTGTCGAAGAATACCGGTATCGAGAGCACAAAGCCGCTGGTCATCAGCGAAATCGCGCACCTCTTCTCACCGAGCAGCCTGACAAACATTCGCACGATACGGTCGGCGGCGCCGCTTTCAATCAGGCATCGTCCGATCACCGCCGCCAGGGCTATTACAACACCGATCTTACCCGTTGTCGTTCCGAATGCCTCCGCAACACGAGTTATCTTAAGGCCGAACTCGCCCGGCGAGAGCAGACTGACCACTATCGCCGCCGTGATGAGTGCAAGAAACGCGTGTATCCGCAGCACGATAATCATGCTGAGAACCGTTACGATTCCGATAGCCAGAATGATTAGTGGGTGCAATCCAATCAAGATCCTTTTCTCCTTTCGTTAGCCGTCCACAGTTCCAACGGCCCCCCCGTGGCCAGAATCACCAGACCGACAGGCGCCTCCCTGACTACCACCTCTGCGCCGTTGTGCGAGCTTTCCTTCATCGCTTCGAGCCTCATGCGAGCAGTTTTTGCCGAAACGCCCGTTTGCAGCATGCTGGTAGGTTACCGGCTCGCAGTGCGGCTGTCTATAGGTTTTCCACCGCGCGCGCCCATCCTGTAGGGGCAACCCTGTGTGGTTGCCCGATTCATTGGGCGGCCACGTGGGGCCGCCCCTACGATGCGCTCGGGGCTGCCACCCGTCGATGTCACTCCGCTGTGATCAATGTCGCTTTGCGGACGGAAAAACAATCATCGCCGGAGAAAAGCAGATGGCACGTCTTGCCGTCGGTGCTGATCCACTTGGCGGGAAATGAGCTTGTCTCGCCCGGGCCGACGTCCCACTCTTGCGTGTAATAGACGGTCGTCCAGGGTCCCCAGGGCTCGGGGGCGTCGTAGATACCGAAGCCGCCCTGGAAGCGCGGACCCTGCGCGTGCTTGCTCGTCGGCAGGACCTGGCACCAGAGATATCGCTTCAGGCCCGCGTTGTAGGTGACGCCGCCTCGGTAGCACAGACCCGCATTCTCGAAGACGGCGCCCCGCTGGCGGATATCTTTGGTCCAGGTCGGACGCCCCGAGTTGTCAAGACTTCTGAAGAATTCATAGGCGCCGCGATTTCGTATCTCGCTCTTGGGCACGCGCGCCATGACCATTTCGTCGGCCGGTTCATACGCGCTGTCGGAGTTAAGTGAGTAAACATAGACGTGCCCATCGCGCGCGCCGGCATAGTTTTTGCCGTAGTTTAAGAATGTTGGCGCGCCAAAGCTTTCCGTGAACTTCCAGTCGCACCACGTCCAGGTCTTGCCGTAATCGGGGGACCACACAACCTGCGAATTGCGGGTATTTCTGACCAGCATATAAAGCACGCCATCGACCATGAGCATCCCGCTGGCCTTTGGACCCGCGGCCCCCTGTCCTATGCGCTCGCCGGTTTCGGTTCGGATGTTCGTCCCTTCAATGTATGGCGGCAAACCGGCGATTCTTGCTATGCCGAGACTGAGCTTCTTTTCTGTCCTCGGCACAAATCCCCAGCCGTCTCCGTACGCGGTGTACTGATTGTCGTCGTCGGCCCAGGTGATGGGCCAGTTGTCGCTGCCCGAGGCCAGGCGGATAATCTCCTGCTTCGGCGCCCATGCAATCCCTTTAATCACGGGACTTTGTGGTTTGTAGTGACGCCGTAAGGCGTTAGCTTCAAATGCCCTTACGGGCACACTACCAACGGCCTCCATAACTGGATTGAACAGATACTGCTCGATTCCACCCCAGAAGCCTTCGCTTTTCGATCTGTCGTATAGATTCGAGCCGTTCCGCACGACGATCAGGTTGAGGCTCGGAACGACCAGAAGCACCTGGTTGCCGGCCCCCGCCCCGGCAAAGGCGTCGCGAGGCACTTTCGCCCATACGCCGTCGAAGTTCGTCCACCAGCCAAGTCCGGATGCCGGGTTGGGATTGCCGGCAGGCCGCTCGGGCAATGGCGTTCCGGCGTACTTGACCACTTCCTCGACCCACCTGGAATCGACAAGCTGCCGGCCCTGCCAATTTCCTTTTCTCAGCATCAGCCGGCCGACCCGCGCCGTGGCTCGCGCGGTGTACTCGCCGCCGCCCCAGTTGGCGACAAGGTCCAGTCCATTGACGGTGTAGGTCCTGCCGTAGCCAATGGACCAGTCGCTGTCTTTGACGCCGATGGGCCTCATGAATCTTTCCTGAAGCAGCGTTCGCACGTCGGCCTGCTTTGCGCCCTTCAGGTTCGCTGTGATCGCGTAGGAGAGCATCGCCATGCCCGGATTGCTGTAGGCATATCGTGTGCCCGGCTCGAAGATGATCGGCGCCTTGTCGCGGGAAATGGTGAACGGGTCCGGGTCCCGCTTCCAGAATTGTCCTTTCCAGCCGGGCAGGTCGGTATGGGCCATGTCACCCTGCTCGGCGTCTTCAACGCCGGCCGAGTGCGTCGCCAGATGACGAATGGTGATTTTGGATTTCTGCGGATGCTCCTTCCATTCGGGAATGAATTTGCACGCCGGATCGTCCGCGCTGAGCAGGCCATCGTTCAGCGCCAGCATCAAAGAGACTCCGCCGACCAGGGCCTTGGCCATTGAAGCGGTGTAATGCTTCTTTTCGGGGCCAAAGCCCGGGGCGTACCATTCATAGACAATCTTGTCGTTCCTGATGACCAGAAACGTTTTTGTGCCTTTTTTGGAGAGAATGTCCCTTGCCGCGTCAAGTTTGCCTGACGACATTCCCTCGGCTTCGGGGGCTGCCTTTTGCCACTCAAAGTCCCCCTGTCCGGCCGATGCGCGTTGAAAAAGGCCGATGATGATGAACAAGCTCACAACGGTTTTCTTGTAACTCATCTCTGTTTCTCCGTCACAGACAGAACAATCGGCTCGATGAACGGTTCGATGGACGAGTAGGCGGAGTTGCGCGCCTTATTCAACGACTTGCCCGCCCGCGCTGCGACGATATCGAGGCTCGGCGTCACGACAATCAGGCTGTCGTACAGTCCCCACGACCAGTACGTGTCGCGCGGCACGTTGGCCATGGCCCCGTCGGCGTTGTTCCACCACAGCAGGCCATAATGGTCCGAGGCGTCAAAATAGCTTTCGGGTCTGACCACAGGCAGACCCTTAATCGCCACTGGGACCGTCCGCGCCATATCGACAAAAGAGGCGGGGATGATCTGCTCATCGCGCCACCGCCCCTGCCGCAGATAGAGATAGCCGATTCGCGCCATGGCATCGACGTTGGCGCTGATGCCGGAGCCGAACTCCCGCCGTGGGAGGCCGTCGATCTCTCTCGGGCGATAGGAGTTGGCGCGCCACGTCAAATCGGATGGCTTTATGCCAATCGGGCCGAAGACCCGCTCGAACATCAGCGTATTAAGGTCCTGCTTATAGACCAGCGTGACGCACTCCGCCAGCCAGTTTGGCCCGCCGTCGCTGTATGACCACTTGGTGCCCGGCTCGAAGAGCAGTTCGGTGTAGCCGCCGCTCTTGTCGAAGCCGGCGGTCTGCGTCGCCAGATGAAAAAGTGTGATCTTATCGAGCCAGCCGGTCTGAGCGTTGGACTCCGGCGGCACGCCGAAGGTCGGATGATATTTCGCCGCCGGGTCCTGAATGCTCGCGATTTTGCCGTCCTTGAGGGCCAGGCCCAGAGCAGTAACGCCGATAGCCTTTGTCGAGGACTTCAAATCGTATCGCTGCTTCTGGTCGCCCCATTCCATGACGAGCTTGCCATGCCGAGTGATGCGGCCGGAGCCGCCCCCCGTCAGCGCATAGTCACGTGCCTTCTGCAACACGCTTTCATCCATC
>DATKWR010000457.1:0-4077 GCA_035529475.1 Sedimentisphaerales bacterium
ACGCTACATTTGTGCAGGTCCACCCCGACGAAGGACGCGAAGGCCCTCTTGGATTCGGCGCTTTTTTCGGCTGGTCTTTTGCTGGGATTGGATTCTTTCATCATAGATTCCTTAAAAGGGGCCATCAATGTACAGATCACAGGCCAAAGCATACCTCTATTCCCAGGCCCCTACACGGTTTTACCCTGATCGAATTGCTTGTTGTTATTGCTGTTATTGCTCTACTGATGGGCCTGTTGATACCGGCCTTGTCGAAGGCTCGCGCCCAGGCCCGGGGCACGGCCTGTCAGGCCAATCTCAAGCAGTGGACAACCATCATCGCCATGTACACGATGGATAACGACAACAGGTACTGGATCGAGTACTGTCAAAGGCGGGATCCCGCCGGCACTTGGATGAGGGCTTTAGGGCTGTTGTATGGCGACATGGGGAAATTCCGCGTCTGTCCGGCAGCAATCCAGCCCTGCTTTCTGGAGGATCCGGCAACCGGAGATCCCAACTGGAGGCGTTCCGGCAGCGTCAAGCGAGTCTGGGGACCGGGAATCCCTACAAAATACTTCTTTGAAGACGATTACGGCAGCTACGGCGTCAATCACTGGATCAACACTCTGGAGCCGGGCGACGATGGGTGGCTGGACGCACCGGAGCTGCATTGGAAAACCGACCTCTGCAACAACACCGGCAGCATCCCCATACTGGGTGATTGTACTTGGTACGGAGGTCAGCCTACGAATCATCCGGATCCCGCCCACCCCAAGTCTGAGAGTGAGTGTAAACCCCCTATCATGCGTGACTGGTGGGAGATCAATCCCACGGCCGCCTGGAGCAGCAGTATGTGCCGCTTCGCCTTAGACCGGCATAGTCGGGCCATCAACATGTGCTTCATGGACAGCTCGACGCGGAAGGTCGGACTGTACGAATTGTGGACCTTGAACTGGCACCGCAATGCTCAGCCGAACTATGATGTGATTATCCCCTGGTTGCCGAGATGAATTCTTATTGTCTGTCAGGAGCAGTTCGACTTTTGCCCAGATCGCCATCGATGGGCGCTATTGGAAATATGACGGCCGGCATGCGCTGTCGCTGGGCGGTTGGAATCACAGCCATAACCCGTTTATCGATCACGATACCGACAACGACAAAGATAATAAAGGTGTAAGTACAGCCGCACAAATCAAAAAAGCCATGGATGAGTTAGCGGCCGCAGGCGGGAACTGTCTTCGATGTGTACTCGATCCGGGGATGGCAGCCGGGATACAGGGGGTTGACTTCTGCGCTAAATCAGGTACTCAATACGACCTGAACACGATGACCGGTCCATTCTGGACGCGTCTGGAGATGTTCATAGCCGAAGCCAAGAAGCGAAGTATCATTGTCCAGATAGAACTCTGGGACAGATTTGATTTGATCGATGGCGGTTGGGGATCCTGGCCTGTGAGTCCGTGGAATCCGAAGAACAACATTGACCACGCGATTGAAGAATGGTGGCGCAGTCTGTTAGCCGGTGTAGCCGGAGTGAGATTTCATCGTCCCACCTCAGGGATAGGTCTGTACGATACGGCGAAGAACTGCATTAGCGCGACAAGGAAAGTCGAGAGCAGGGTGAAGTTTTGGGACGTCGAGCCCAGGCTGGACCTGTTGACAAACCGGCAGTCTGATGAGGCTTACTTGGCGGCCGATCCGGGAAAGGCCTATATCCTCTATTTCACAAAGAACGGCGGCGGCTCAGTCGGTTTGAAGTTGGACGGCCATTCAGATGCGACGTTTGAACTTCGCTGGGTCGATATCGGCACGGGTAACTGGGGACCAGCCACAACCATATCAGGCGAAAGCACGGTCACCATGGATCGCCCAAATAGTTCTTCGCATTGGGTCGCGACAATCGTCAGGTGAGGAAGCAAACTATGACAACAAAGACACGACACGGAAATAGACCGCAAATTCGAGTTCGCCTGGCGCAACGGCTCTGGATCCTTGTATTGATGCTGGCGATTGCGATAACTTTCGCGAAAACCGGACTCGGGGATGATCTTTTTGCCAACGAAAGAAAACGTGTGATCGTATTGACGGATTTTTATAAAGATCCGGATGATAAGCAGTCCATGGTCCGGTTCTTAACGTATGCTAATGAACTTGATATTGAAGGACTCATTGCTACTTCTCTTGCCTATGGTACCGGAGAAGTGCATCCGGAATGGATGGAGGACATAATTGATGAATATGGGAAGATCCTGGGAAGTTTGAGAAATCATGAGAGGCCAGGTTTTACATATCCATCCGTCAGCAAATTAAAGAACGTGGTAAAAGGAGGCGCCCATGTTATAAGAAAGTTGGAGGGCAGAAATAGAGGATTTCCCGTCCCCTACCCAAAAGGGGCCAGAGATTCACGATCTTGCGACCCGGCTCAAACCTGGATTGGCCCAGGCAAGGATACTGCGGCATCAAACCACATCATCGATGTGGGCGATAAGAGGGATCCACGTCCCGTATGGATTATTGTCTGGGGAGGCCCCATGGATCTTGCACAAGCGCTTTGGAGAGTCAGGCACGATCGGACCACTGCTCAAGCAGCAGATTTCGTCAGCAAATTACGTGTGTACCAAGTGAGCTGGCAAGATACCGGAGCCGTCTGGATATGGGAGCAGTTTCCGGAATTATTCTTACTTCAGACCTCGGATGGTATGAGAGGCATGTATCAAGAAGGTGACCTGGCCTATAGGAATCAAACGTGGATTGACAATAATGTGAAGAACGGCCATGGTGCGTTAGGCGCGCAATATCCCAAGGCAGGCAACCTCGATGGAGTAAAGGAGGGCGATACTCCATCATTCCTATACTTGTTGGCCCCAGGACTGAGTGATCCGGCACATCCGGATTGGGGCTGCTGGGGTGGACGCTTCAGCGCCTATGGGGCCGGCACCAATTTTTATGTTGATACCCGAGATAAACATCCTGATACGTCCGATGTTACTGCAGAAAAACGGTGGACGGTAGGCCGGTGGAACAAAGAGCGAAATCAAGACTTCGCGGCTCGCATGGATTGGTGTGTGGAAAGCTACGCCAACGCCAACCACAATCCAGTAGCATGTCTGAATGGGGACAGGAGTACCGATGTGCTGGAAGTGACTGTGGTATCTGGACAAACGGTTAGTCTATCGGCAAATGGATCGAGCGATCCCGACGACGACGATCTCAGTTATCACTGGTGGCAATACGAAGAAGCCGGTTCGTATGCGGCCACGGTCAGCATGAGCGGTTCGACTTCAAAGAACGCCAGTTTCACGGCGCCCTCGGTCGGTTCGTCCCAGACAGTCCATATCATCCTGGAGGTTACCGACAACGGCCGCCCGAACCTGACCAGCTATCGACGGCTGGTCGTGACCGTGGAGCCCGGTAGCAAGCCGTGAAAAACCTCGAACCACGGCTGGTGACTGGCTGAAGGGATGCTGGTTCGTTACCGGATGGTGTCTTGTTCTCATGATCCCTGGTTTCGGGTTGGGAGGGGAGCTGGTCACACTTGCTAATGTCGTCGATCCGGGTCGCCTAATACTGTCATGAGTTTGCCTTATGGGGGATTTACTCTATATCCTCGTCCCTGGTGCCGGAAATCCCGCCGCCACGTCATCCAGTACCAGTACCCAGTCCTGGTTTTCACCGGATGTAGGCGGCGTAAATGTATGTGCTCCCTTTACAGACAAGGTAACGAAGGGTGATTGTACCTGTCTGAATTCCGCATCGTACATCAAACCGTCCCGTGGGCTGTACCAATAGGCATTGGTCTTTGTGCCGGACAGTTTTGAAAGGTCTACGTTAAAAGGGAGGCCCTTGGTGGAATACACAAATGCGCATTTCCCGTCTTCGGAGCGTAAGATCGCACGGTAGGATGGCTCCTCGCGCAATTCTCCGGCGTCGGAGAGCAGCATGGACTGATCCGGCATGAGTTTTAGCATCGGCCTGGATTCCAGCAGGTAGCGCAGATGCTGCATGTCGGATGCCCCCTCATACTCCAGCGCATTGTGCCATTCACCGCCGCATTGCCATACGCGATCAGCGCCATAGGTATACCCGAATGCCCCT
>DATKWR010000458.1:0-2203 GCA_035529475.1 Sedimentisphaerales bacterium
GAAGATCGAGCAGGACGGCACCGACATCGTGATCGAGTTCGATGGCGGCCTCGTGAGCAGGTTCGTCAATGTACCGGTCGAGTTGGAATATGAAACTGATACACAGTCCGGCGGCCAATAGGATACGAGCCGAAAGGACAGCCGGATTAGACGCTGGAGACCACTCCCAGCGGCGCACAGACCAGTGCTGAAAGGCGCAGAAAGAGAGGACGGCAATGGAAGAGATACAGGTTGATGATCTCCCTGACGACGCGATTGGCGATGCGAAGGTAGTGTTTGGCGAAGATGCGGTTGCCGACGACGGCTCCTCCGTCACAATGAACGACACTGAGTTCGCAACACTCGACGAGGCAGGCGAGGTAGACGACCCGGATGCTCCTAATGATGTAGAGGAGGGTCAAGACGGCGACGAGACGGAACGCGAGAAGACCGGGGGATGGGACAAAGAGCGACAGAAGGTTCAGCAGGAGAACGCGAATCTTCGCAAGCGCATAGCCGAGATCGAGGGTAAGGCGTCACCCGCTGAGAATGCTGAGGGTGACGAGGGCGACGAGAAACCGCCCGAAGAGGCACCGGATACCGACATCAGTTACGACACTCTGTTCAAACGAGCGGAGACACCCAAGACTGAAAAGATACCAAAGCTGCCGGAACTGCCCGAAGACCCGGAGTATGACGATCTGATAGCGTACAATAAGGCACTCGCGGTGCGTCAGGCGGCTCTCGAAGAGAGGGTCGAGCGGCGCGAAAGCGAGGACGGCCTGCGTCAGATATACAGCGATCAGTTGCGCTCCCACAATCTCCCGACCGATCAGACGGCCAGCCTGCACAAGCAGGTTCAGGCCGAGTTCCAAAAGCGGGGATACAGCGAAGGCAACCTGCCCAGCAACGAGCAGCTCGGCGATATAGTCGGGCGAATAGCTGCTGAGATGCAGAACGCCGAGCTACGGAAGTCCCCAGACCGTCGCAGCAGACCCAAACCAACACCAACAGCGCCGAAGGCGAAAGTGCGGGGGCAGGCCGCGAGGCCGGTCACAGCACGAGGACGGCTCATGACCGTGGACGAGGCATTAAGAGAAATCGATGCCATACCACGCAAGTGAGTCCAGCGTAGTGTTGGATGGTTAACAATATAGACCCAGACACAGTTTGTTTGGGCAAGCATCTTTTGAGGAGGACACATCTATGTCCACAGCGTCATTTGCGTTTACAGACGAGACGAATGAGAATATTCAAGCTTCAACGCGCGCAGCTTGGAAAATGAGCGTAACGAACCAGGTATTCCTGAGTAATCCAATGTTGGCGCGTATGTTGATGGCCAATAAGGTCATCTGGCGGGGCGGCACCGAACTGGTGTTCCCAGTCCAGAAGGCCGAAGGCGACAACATGGTGCAGTACTATAGTGCGACCGACGGGTTGGACGCCAAGAGCAAGACGTATCTGACTCTTGTCAAGTTCCAGTGGAAGCACATGCAGCTTCCGGTTATGTATGGTCTTGACGAGGAGGTCAAGAACAGCGGCGGCGGCGATACCAAGGTTTTCGACCTTCGGAAGTTCCTGGTGGATCGTGCCCATGATGCGCTTCGGATCGCGCTGGTGAACCAGATGTATGGTTGCGACAGCAGCGGCGCTCGTGGAACGGATAACAGCCTGCTCTCTACGGAGTTCGTATCGGCTGTCGATGGCGATACGGCCAAGCCGTTCCAGTCTGCGACGCAGGCACTTTCTCATAGCGCCCCCTATGGCAGCCTCACGCGAACGACTACGACTGTCAACCCCTGGTGGCAGGGAGCGTCGATGGCCGGCACCTATGCCGACTTCGCAACGGCCGGCACCATAAGCCCGGACTTCATCGCTCAGATGCAGGACGCCTGCATGGAGCATAATGGCCAGTACAAGCCAAGCGACTACCTGATCGTGATGGGGCCGGCGCTCTACCGCAAACTGCGGCAGTGGGTGCAGGCGCACAAGATGGATACCGGCACCGGTCGTTTGGCGAAGTATGGTTTCGATAGTTTCACGTGGAACGGTTGGGAAATCGCCAAGGACTTCCGGCTCCAGGCGAAGTATATCAGCGGCATCACCAATGCTGCTACCACACCGGCCCAGAATTGGGTGTTCTGCTTCTGCGTTCCGACTTGGGAGCTCCGGTTCCACAGCAAGCTCGGGCTGAAGTTCACCGGGTTCAAGTGGCAGGGCGACG
>DATKWR010000459.1:0-2820 GCA_035529475.1 Sedimentisphaerales bacterium
TTTATGGCGTGTATCCCCAGTATCCCAAATCAGCACATCCATACGCATACGATCTTGCCGCTGAAAAAAGAAATCCGCTAAATCAAGACCCTGGTGTTTCTTAGCCTTGCTCCACTTAAACTCGCTCCTTCCATGATTTTCCCGCACCTCTTTAAATTCCCTGTGAAAAAAGCGAGCATCATCTAACTCGGCCGATACAAGTGCAATGGAGCGATATTGTCCTTTGTTCCAATTCGACTCATCAGCGAAAGCGACATGCGAATACTTGCTCACGTTTCATTCTGCCTCAATTCCATCGAGAAGGACCTTGCGTTGTTTTACAGGCGGCTTACGGTATTTCTCCGGCACGGACGGTAGTTCATCTGCGCGGAAGCAGGGGCCGTCTGTTACTTCCTTCAATAACTTCGCTTGTTCAGGATAGCCCGCCACTGTCGCTTCGAGCACCCAAAGCAGTTCGAGTAGTTCCGTGGTGAATTGAGCGGTCCAGCGTTCGGGGCGGATGTCGTCGAGCGGCGAGGATTTCCGACCCGCTCCCTTCTTCATCCGGTACTTGAGCCACGACTGAACGACCTTGAGGCCCGACACATCGAACTCGAACACTTCGCGCGAGACAGGGCGGATCTCGCCTTTTCCGACGCGCAATGTCTGCGTCGTTTCGTTGTATTCGAATGTCTCCGGATAATCGTCCGGATCGCCGGGGACGGGTTTGATGCACTTGGTAGCACCGGGCGGGACACGACCGCGTTGTTCTCCCTCTGGGATGTACCGTTCTCCGTAAGTGTGCAACCAAAGCAGCCGCGCACCTACTGCACGGACTTTCTCAAACAACTCAGCATCCTTTGTAATCGGCACTCGTAATTCGCGCGTCTCAAGTTCTTTAGTGAAACGCTTCGTAAAAGCCGGCTGCGCTAGAGCGCCGTAGACATAAGCTAGGAAATCCTCCGGCGTCACCTCGCATCCATATTCATTTCCGAGAAGATCAAGTAGACCGGGAAGGATGTTGACTTCAGTAGTGTCTGCCGTGCGAAATAAAGGAAGCACGTCCTTGCCGCCACAAGACCCACGAAAGGAATTTAGATCTGGTATTAAATAAGAGGGGATTAACGATGGTCCCTTTCCCAATTCTCTCGCAAACATACTAGAAATGTATAACTGCCGCTCACCTTGGGCCCGCCAGAGGTCGGGTCGAAGGAAATCACCCAAGCGGGTGTCAGCGAATATCCATTGCCGGTCAAACGAACGATAACCATAACGTTCAATACGAGGTGAAGGAGCATTGCGTGGCAACTGGTCAAGAGGCTTGTCGATTTGAACGTTCTCAAATAGAGGCGCGCACTTTGTGCTAATCTTTCGGTCGCGAGTCTCCTTGAATAATTTCGCCTTGTCTTGCGCTTCAAGCAGTGCGCGCCATCTATTTTGCAAAGCCTCGGCGTCGAAACAAATAGGCCAAGTACGTTTGGCTTGTGCGCCCGAATGCTGCCAAGGCATGAGGTCGGTCAGGATCGGCCAGTTGGAGTAGGTACCCCTAGCTGCCGGGCGAAAGTGGGCTTGCCAGTCGTCAGGGCAGTCATGCCATTCCACCGTAGCGAAATCGGTCATTGCTTCGAGTGCGGCTAGCTTGGTATCCCGTTCTCCTTCGATGCATGTGTAATGAACCTTTGCCGGATGGTTCACTTTCGCCTGGTCTTTGCGCATGGTCACGGTTATGGCGACGGGCGTTTGGATGGCGAACACATTGTCACTTGTTCTCGCGCTTCGGCCTTCGCCACCAATGTCGAGTATCCAGATTTCATCGCACTGACGGCGCATGTGCTCCCGCATTCCTGTAAAAGCCTTCCCCTCAAGATAAGCCGATGACGTGATGAAACTCACAATGCCAGGCCCACTCGATGTTGTGTGCTCGAAGACCTTCCAGAGCGCCCAACGCCAGAAATAGACGTATAGGTTATAAAGATTTTTAACGTGGACACCATGTCCGGCGGCAATGGTGGGATCGAGGAAATTGCGGAAAATGGCATCACTACCATTCCCATTGTCGCCCCAGCGGACCCATCCGCCCGTGCGTGCCTTGTTTTCTTCGCTAGCGGCCTCGTGACGGTCGTAGGGCGGATTTCCCAGGCAGACGATCACAGGCACCATGCTCTTGACCTTGAGAGCCTTGATGTGTTGATCGGCGATGGGGCGCAGGTAAAGCGGCAACTGCGGCGGTTCGGCGTTGGGGCTTTCGAGCGTGTCGGTCAGGTAGATGTGTGCGCCATCCTGGGGGAGGAACGCGCCACGGTCGCGAAGAGCGCGGCTGACGCGTAGTTCAGTGACCGCATAGGGACCGACCATCAGCTCGAAGCCATGGAGGTTGGCGGCCAACGTCGTTGCCTGGCCGGGAACGGCTCCGGCTCCCTGTTCGGCCTCGATCCTCCCGAGTGCATGTTCGATCACGCCCAACAGGTAGGTGCCAGTGCCCGCCGCCGGGTCGAGTGTGACGACGCCGGGATCGGCGAAACCCAGCGGCTTGCCAAGGCGGTTGACCAGCAGGTCGTCGATCAGGCGCACCTGGGCGCGGACCACCTCGACCGGAGTGTAGTAAACCCCGGCGTCCTTGCGCAGCTTGGGATCGTAAGCGGCGAGGAAATCCTCGTAGAAGTACAACCAGGGATCCTCTGCTGCCACAAAAGAACCTGACGGAACGGCGGCGATTACCCTCAGAAGCAGATCGAGTGATGCAGGCATCTCCGCCCGTGCGCTCGGATCGGTCAGAACCCGGAGCGCTCTTGAAAGTAGGCTATGCTGCGCTGCGAGGGCAGACTCGGCGTTCTCAAGAGT
>DATKWR010000460.1:0-4070 GCA_035529475.1 Sedimentisphaerales bacterium
TGTTGAGCATCGCGTGCAGGGGCACGGCACGCTGGGCCAGCTCGGGCAGGACGAGGTTCGACGGGTGGCAGACAATCTCCGCGCCGCGCAGCGCGAGGATGCGCCAGACCTCGGGGAACTGCCAGTCGAAGCAGATCAGGATGCCCACCTTCGCCCCGCCGACGTCGAACACCGGCAGGCCGAAGTCGCCCGGCTCGAAGATGTCCTTCTCGTTCCAGAACAGGTGCATCTTGCGGTAGCTGCCGAGCGCTCCCCCCGGCCCGATCAGCGCAGCGGAATTGTAAAGCTTCGCCCCGTCGCGCTCGTCGAAGCCCGCGACGACGTGAAGATTTCGCTCTTTGCACTTCTGCGCCAGGAAAGCGAGAAACCGGCTCTCTTCGTAGCCCTCCGACAACTCCAATGCTTGCTCCCGGCTCGCGAAGTTGTAGCCCGTGCTGCACAGCTCCGGCAGGACCACCAACTCCGCCCCCGCGCACTCGTCCAGATATTTATCGATTTGTGCGATGTTGGCCTCGATATCGCCGAACACCGGCGCGAACTGCACGTAACCAATCTTCATTCATGTTCACCCTTCAGATTCATCAAGCCTGTTACATAACTTAAATTTTTAAATAGTTAAAAGATTACTGCTAGCGCGTTCAGGCATGCTGATACTTTCGTTTTACAGGTGCTTTGTCATCAATCCTTTGTGGTGTATAAAGCCAGAAATTGAGAGGTTTGCGTGGATTTGAAGAATTTAGTCCGCGTCTGTGTCCAACGTTCAATTGAAACTTGCTCTTCTCAGCTTCCTGGCAAATATGATGCAGTATTGGCAGCCGCTGTTCGTCGTTCTTACTAAAAGGTATCCTCTCCAAACCTAGATCACCACTGTCGAACAACTTTAGATTCACATCATGGTCTTCTTTCCACTGAAGATACTTTTCAACAGCGGGATATGAATAAGTAGACAATCCGGCAAACATGTCTGCTAATTGGACCAGTAAGTATTCGTTCGATGAAACCAGGCGTATCTCTTGGATATTGTAGAATTCACGAAAACCCTGTATCTCACCGCACTGTGTTAAAAGGTTTTCATCGCTAGCCCATCTTTTCCAAAACAGACATCGCTCTAATGTCAACCAGTCCACAGCCTTCTGCTCATCTGGGCATATCAGCCAACTTGAGTCGTCCGGCCAGCGCTTCTTTAGGACATTGCGAAGTAAATGGTAGTACATTCGAGCGAAATTGGCTTTATCATCTCTTCCGAATACATTTTTATGGCGTGTATCCCCGGTATCCCAAATCAACACATCCACACGCATGTCATCTTGCCGCTGAAAAAAGAAATCCGCTAAATCAATACCCTGTTGTTTCTTAGCCTTGCTCCACTTAAACTCGCTCCTCCCATGAGTTTCCCGCACCTCTTTAAATTCCCTGTGAAAAAAGCGAGCATCATCTAACTCGGCCGATACAAGTGCAATGGAGCGATATTGTCCTTTGTTCCAATTCGACTCATCAGCAAAAGCGACATGTGTATACATAACCGCGTGTCATTCCTCCTCAATTCCATCGAGAAGGATCTTGCGTTGTTTTACAGGCGGCTTCCGGTATTTCTCCGGCACGGGCGGTAGTTCATCGGCGCGGAAGCAGGGGCCGTCGATTACTTCCTTTAGCAACTTCGCCTGTTCAGGATAGCCTGCGACTGTCGCCTCGAGCACCCAAAGCAATTCCAGCAATTCCGTTGTGAATTGGGCCGTCCAGCGCTCTGGGCGGATGTCGTCGAGCGGGGAGGATTTCCGGCCCGCTCCCTTCTTCATCCGGTACTTGAGCCATGACTGCACGACCTTGAGGCCCGATACCTCGAACTCGAAGACATCGGATTCGACTGGACTGAACTCGCCTTTTCCGACGCGCAATGTCTTCGTCGTGTCGTTGTATTCGAATGTCTCCGGGTAATTGTCAGGATCGCCGGGGACGGGCTTGACGCACCTAGTGGAACCGGGTGGGACGCGTCCGCGTTGTTCGCCCTTTGGGATGTAGCGCTCGCCGTAGGTGTGCAACCAAAGCAGCCGCGCGCCGACTGCGCGGACCTTCTCGAACAACTCCGCATCCTTTGTAATAGGGACTCTTAACTCGCGCGTCTCAAGTTCCTTCGAGAAACGCTCCGTGAAAGCCGGCTGGGCCAGTGCTCCGTAGATATAAGCCAGGAAATCCTCCGGTGTAACATGGCGTTCATATTCTTGGACGAGAAGACCGAGAAGACCAGGAAGAATATTCACTTCGGTTGCATCGGCAGTGCTGTAGAGGGGAACGACATCTTTTGCGCCTCGACCCGAGAAATGATGGCGATCTGGTATCTCGCTGCAAGATGTCAATGCTGGGCCACAACCGAGAGGATGATTGAACAGGCTGGTAATATAAACTTGCTTCTTACTATGTGTGCGCCACAGATCTGGTCGTGGTCGAGACATTAATCTTCCATCAGCTATTATCATTTGTCTGTCAAATGAACGAAATCCGCAAGAATGGATTGGCGGGACTGGCGAGTTCTTAATAAGCTTTGCAATAGGCTCAGACGAAGATATTGATGTAAGAACCACTTTATATCTTCCACTGATTAAACGGTCGCCTGTTTCTCGAAACATAATTTTGCGATCATCAGAATTGAGTAAACCCCGCCAGCGTCTTTTTAACGTCTCGTCATCAGGCGCTATTGGCCAAGTTCTCTTGCATTCAATTCCCGAATGCTGCCAAGGCATGAGATCCGTCAATAACGGCCAAGCAAAGTACTGCCCTTCACCGGCTGGTCGGAATGGTGCCTGCCATTCATCGGGGCAGTCCTGCCATTTGACTGAAGCGAAATCAGCGATGGCTTCGAGCGCGGCTAACTTTGCCTCGCGCGTACCCTCGATACGGGAGTAATGGATCTGGGCCGGAGTGTCCTTCTTCACCTTTCCGGAACGGACGGCGACGGCGATTGCCACGGGCGTCTTAATAACGAAGACGTTCTCGTCCTTGCGAGCACCGCGTCCCTCGCCACTGAGATCGAGAATCCAGATTTCATCGCAGATGCGGCGCATGTGCTCCCGCATGCCGCTGAAAGCATCGCCGTCGAGATAGCTCGAAGCGCTGATGAAACTGACCACACCCGGTCCTTGTGATGTATCGTGCTCAAAGACCTTCCAAAGCGCCCAACGCCAAAAATAAATATATAGATTGTATATGTTCTTGATATGTTTGCCATGCCCTGCCGCCAAGGCTGGATTTATAAAACCTTTGAGAATTTCGTCCTTTTCGTCTCCTTCATCTCCCCAGCGAACCCATCCGCCCGTGCGTGCCTTGTTTTCTTCGCTCGCGGCCTCATGCCGGTCGTAGGGCGGATTGCCCAGGCAGACGATCACAGGCACCTTGCTCTTCACCTTTAATGCCTTGGTGTGCTGTTCGGCGATCGGCCTGAGGTAGAGCGGCAGTTGAGGCGGCTTGGCATGGGGGCTCTCGAGCGTGTCGGTCAGGTAGATGTGCGCGCCGTCTTGGGGTAGGGACGCGCCACGGTCGCGAAGAGCGCGGCTGACGCGTAGTTCAGTCACAGCGTATGGACCGACCATCAGCTCGAAGCCGTGGAGGTTGGATGCCAGCGTCGTCGCCTGGCCAGGGACGGCTCCGGCTCCCTGTTCGGCCTCGATCCTCCCAAGTGCGTGTTCGATCACGCCCAACAGGTAGGTGCCAGTACCCGCCGCCGGATCGAGTGTGACGACGCCGGGATCGGCGAAACCCAACGGCTTGCCAAGGCGGTTGACCAGCAGGTCGTCGATCAGGCGCACCTGGGCGCGGACCACTTCGACCGGAGTGTAGTAAGCCCCGGCGTCCTTACGCAGCTTGGGATCGTAAGCAGCGAGGAAATCCTCGTAGAAGTACAACCAGGGATCCTCTGCTGCCACAAAAGAACCTGGCGGAACGGCGGCGATTACCCTCAGAAGCAGATCGAGTGATGCAGGCATCTCCGCCCGTGCGCTCGGATCGGTCAGAACCCGGAGCGCTCTTGAAAGTAGGCTATGCTGCGCTGCGAGGGCAGACTCGGCGTTCTCAAGAGT
>DATKWR010000461.1:0-16171 GCA_035529475.1 Sedimentisphaerales bacterium
ATCGACATTCACGCCGCATTCCTTGCCCAGCAGCAGTGTGGTGAACACCTGTGCGCCAGCCGGGTTCATCAGACCACCCGCCACATAACCGGGCCAGATCCCACGCCCCCAGTGGGTCCACCCGCAGTCGAACATCTGGCGTTCCTTCGCATCGTCGCAGTAATGTTGCAGAATGGGCAACACCGACTTGTCCCCGGTGCGCAGGTAGTATTCCCCGCAGGCGATGCCGTTGTAGCCATTGTTCCAGGTGTGGTCGCCGATGGCTTTAACGTCCTTGGGAAAGGCATCGAAGTAGGCTTTCACCCGCGGCAGATACTGGTCATCGCCGGTGGAAAGCAGGAACAGGCAGCCGAGGGCGCCCGGAATGCCGCCCTGGTTGAATTTCTTTGGATCGGCATAAAAGGCGGCGGCCTCATCGATGATGCGCTTTGACTTTTTGCAATCCAGCGGCCAGGTCTTGCTGTAGGCACCAAGCACGGGAATCGTGACGGTTTCCTTGCGCCGAGTCTTGCCATCGGCAGAGGTCACATCGAAAACCATCCGCCCGTCCGTGGCCTCGGCCTTGGTGAGGGCGTTGCCCATCGCGACGAACGGGTCGAGCCCTTTCAGGGCGATCCCATTGATTCCGGTGAGGATCTCGTCCTTGGCGAACTTCCCTTCGGACGGGGAGCCGGGCATCATTTTCTCGACCTTGAGGACTACACCCGGATAGACCCGCGGCTTGAGTCCGGTGGTGCCGATGACGCCGAAAAATCTCTCGCGGGTCGGGTCCGGGCGGGTCTGATATATGCGTTCTTCGGTGTAGTAGTCCGCAGGTTTTGCCTGATCAGCCGCGCACAAAGTCCCGGCCATACTACACATTAACCCCGCGACTCCGACAACGACACTTGCAAATTTCGCACTCATTATTTTTGTTCCTTTCATAGTTGTTGTTCTTTCTGTAATCACCAAACTATTTTTTCTGGGCCTCAAGAAGAGCCCGGGCTTCGAAAATCCGCCGTTCAAGGTCGGCTGCCTTCAGCGCCTTTCTGAGTTCTTCGACTTCCCCGCCATTCACCAGCCCAGGGACTGCTGACTTTTTGCCAGTGTAGTTTTCGTACATATCAGCGACTGTCCAGTTGTCACTGCGCTGCGTCCCTAAGGGAATATCTTTGATGTACACCATACGGAGATTTCCCATGGGATTGCGCCCCCAGGCAAAACGGAAGTGAATGGGATTGGGCACGAGAGGACTGCTCAAAACAAGAGCCTTCCAGTTATGTTGCGGCTGACCATTGTTGTCTTTACCGGTTACCAACCATTCCGCTTTAGCAGGCTGGAATTTTCCATCTTTCCCCGCAATCGAGAACCCTGCGATCGCCTGACTGTCCACAGATGACACATCGGAGTCAAAATTCAGGATGAGGGTATTGTCCTTTGTCTCCATTGTCGTAATCATGGGCGGCTTCCAATTCACGGAGTTGACTCCATACTGGGTGGCCATGGCCCAACGCGCGATCCGCTCGGCCGCAGGTATCTTCAGTTCCGGGTGCCACCACGCCCTACGGTGGTCGTAACTGCTTGCATACCCGATGTTCTTGTCGCCTGCCTTGTAGAAGTCGAGAAAGGTTTTATAATGGGCTTCGCGGACATAAATCCCGAAGTCCATCATGCATTCCAGGTAATTGTCCAAAGTCTGCGGCGTAGTGTCAGTGCACAGGGAGATGATGCCGAACGGCATATTGGCATCATTGAATGCGGCACGCCACGAGGCGATCATCTTCGGGAAAACCTGATAGTAGAAAATTTCCGCATCAGGTCGCGCATTACAGTAACCCTGATGCCAAACCGCGCCCTTTACCGCAAACCCCGCAATTGGAGAAATCATGCTGGCATAACAGTTGCCGGGATAATACTGGTGGTCGATGGGAGCGCCGCCCGGTTTGGATGGAGGCGGCTCATTTGATGTTTTCCCCTGCTTCTTCAACTCCTCCACCCGTTGCTCATACTGTTTGATCTGATTTTCCAGCTCCTTCTTCGGATCCCACGCTGCAACCTGTTTGTCCCAGTCGGATATTAACGCCCGAACAACATCGCTATCCATGGATTTGACTACTGAGAGCGGAGTCCATGATTCGACTCTTGTTCCCCAATAGGAGGCATCGATCACTCCAATGGGAATTTGTGATGCCATATGAATCCGTCGTGCGAATATGTATCCGATCCCGGAAAATTCAGGAACGGTTTTGGGTGAGCATATGTCCCAATCGCCATCGGGCTGTTTATCTTTTTGGCGGCGCAGGAAGTTCTTCTTCTCTTTGTTGTCAACAATGGAGGGAACGGTTAGGAGCCTGATCTTGGGAAAGTTCGCGCTGGCTATTTCCACATCGCCTCCTTCAAGATTCCTAAGGGGCTCCTGCATGTTGCTCTGTCCACCCATCACCCAAACATCACCAATCAGGATGTTGTCGAGCGTGATGGTCCCATTCTTTCCCTTGATCGTCATCTGCAACGGCTCTGCCGTCGCCGGCATAGCTGGAAAAATGACCTTCCACGATCGGTCTGCGCCAGCCTTTGTGCTCTGCGTCTGTCCACCAAATGATACAGACACCTCTTCGCCTGCAACCGCCCAACCCCAAATGGTGATAGGCTTCTCGCGCTGAAGCACCATATTGGATTGAAACAGGTTATGCAGGCTGAGCCCTTCGGCAATCGCAGGAACCGGTGTCGTTGCTGATAAACCCTTCAGATAATTTGGTTGCGGCCCCGATACAAAAACGGATTTTTGAAACCAGATATGAGCTGTTCCCACCGTAGCATAATCAAACATGGCCAGATCGGTGTCTCCCCCATCCTCGCAGAAGGAAACAGGTACGGAAAATGCAGTCCAGGTATTGCTTCCTGCGGACCTGGGTGTTATGGGCAGGTGCCCTGTGGCATCTCTCTTCAGCACAGCGCCGTCCAGGCGATTCGCGTCCGCATCAGAGGCCGAAAGCAGCAGAGGTCCGCGCATAACAGCATGTCTGCCGCTCCCGCTTGGAGCAGCTACAATTCTGCCTCGGCCGTCCAGTTCCAGCCTGATAACATCACCGGTCCGCCAAGTGCGCCGCAGGGAAAGGTAAGTCCCCGGCACAGGTGCGCCTCCTGCCGGAGACCCGTTTATACTGACGCTGGTTTGTTCGCTCCAACCAGGTATTCTCAGTTTCAGGGTGAACTCAGCTGCCTGGCCGGGGTCAACCGTGATGGTTACCACATTCCCCACTGGATATTCGGTTGCGGTGGTCAACCGGACCCCGCCGCCCTGCGGAAATGAAACCAACGCGCTCCCGCTGGCGTATACATTAACCACCGGGCCTTCATCGTTAACCATGACCGCCAGCCTGGGCAGCAGCATCATACCGCGGGGGCCGTTTGCCGCGCAGCATCCCACATCGGTCCCCCATTGATACTTCCCCACATGCCAGACGGTTTGCTTGGCATAGATGGGAATCCAGGCTCCATAGTTGGCGTCTTTCCAGTTTATGGATTTGAAAAATATGTTATACATGGTTTTTTCTATCTCATCCGCATACTTGCTGTCGCCGGTAAGACGCAATAATTGATAGTTGAGCTTCATCCAGGTCACCGTGGCGCAAGTCTCTATCTTAATGTCAAAACCCGGCTGATCCTGGGCGTCGACCGAATGTTTTCCGTCGTGCTTCCTTTGACACCAGGATTCGGCGTGACTGCCCCCCGCTACGAAGGTGTGTTCCGTTGCCAGGATGGCGCTGTGATAGTCCAGTACCAGGTTAAGGTAGGCGGTGTCGCCTGTGACCCGATAGTATTCCAGCAGGCCTTCGCAAAGCGACATACGCACATAGGCATGGCCTGCCAGAATATTTGAACTCACCTGTCTCCACAGATCGGGCAGCATGAAGTTCACCAGCCACTTGGCATACTCAAGGTGTTTGGGGTCCCGGGTTTTCAAGTAGGTCAGCACAACAGGCTCCAGGATAGTGGCTCCTGCCAACCCCGAGTGGGGAGTACTTCGGAGTACCGCATCCTCATGGACATTGGTTATGAGATTATCCGTAAGCCGCGTCAAAGCTGAAAGGACCTGCGCGTCTCCCGTATGGTCATATACCACCCCTAATCCGAGCATGGTGTACTTACGGCACCAGATATCCCATACCGTCCACTTTTTTTGTTCACTCATGGTGCCGATGTAACCGTCAGACTGCTGAGACGCCATCACTTTGGATGTGCTCTGAGTGATGATGTCTTCGCCCATAATGTCGGGCCGGTACTGGAGGGCCAGTATGGCGGAGGTCATCCATTTCCCCCAGAATTCAGCTATCCAATCCTCGTCATGACCAGCTTTGCCAAAGGGATCAGCAAACTGCTTCCAGCCCTGGGGCAGCTCCCAAATTCTGTTTTTCATGCAGGCGTCTATATGTTCGCCGAGTGTACCGCTGATCACCACGGCGCCGTTGGGCAGGGTTATTAATTTGTCTTTCACTGGCAGGGCCGGGGACAATACATCGGTATAGCGCTTCCACTCATTCCCCAGCAAAGCCCTGTCAACCGCCCCCCCGTGAACAAGAATCCTGTATTTCAACTCCAGTACCTTACCCCTTTCCAGCACAAGCGGTTCATCAAACAGAACGGCAGGACTGAAGTACGGCATGTCTTTGGCAACATACCAGGACGATGGCTGCCTCACATTCGCAGGATGACTGAAAATGGCCACGCCTCCGCGACCCTCAGCGAATTTGCCGCTGACGTTTACCCACTCGGATTTTTTGCCATGTATGGCTGCACCCTCACGCCCTTCGCTGTCAACAAACGTCCATCCCTCGGTCTCTTTCGCCATGCGCAGCGACAATCCGGCGTACCCTCCGTACTCCACACCATTCGTCTGCCCTGGAATTGGAGTTCTCCCCAACACCGCATTGCTCGCCGCAGTAACAAAACGTGATGCCCAGTCAATCCGGTAACAGCCATCAGCCTGCGGCGCACTCACCTCAACAACTCTCTTCTCCGACAGCACTTCCTCCTTTTCCGGCGGATGATAACTCAACGTCATTTCAATCCTGGCTGAAAAATCCGCCGAGGCGCTTACCTTAACCCCGGTCAACTCCGTGCGCCCCGCCGACAAGCCCGTCTTGCCGTCCTCTTCCCAGTAATTCAAGCCGTCAATATGCTTCCAGGAGAACCACAAAGCCCTGTGCCAGGGATGATCGCCCGGCCTCAGCCACGACAACACCGAACCGTCAACCGTGCTCAGGGGATGGAAATATGGTTTTCCCTCAGCCTTGTCGTAATTCAACTGCCATACAACCTTCCCCCTGTTCAGCAACGCAACCGAATTAGTCTCCTGGCGCCACGCATATTCATTCGCTTGAACCGCCGTACCGGTCACATTCCCTGCCGCAGGGACAACTCCCAACCCGGCAAGAACAAAAACACCTATCAAATATGAAAAACAACTCTTCATGCTCGGTCTCCTGTCAAACCTTGGAATTTTCATTTTCTTTATACCTTCATTAACCATTCGTTACTTAGAAACTACAGATCAAACGTTTCCCTATTCGAGGTCATTCTTCTTCAAGCCCTCCAGGAAGACGTCGATCTGTCCCAAAGGCTGCTCCTTGTCATATCCAACGTTACTGTATACGGCCAGGACATTGGTGCCTTTCTTAAGATAGTCAGCGTTTATCATAGTTCTCTGATAATGCGGCTTGTCTTCCGACCATACATAAGAAGTAATTTCTTTGCCGTTCAAATAGACTCGAAACCCCTGGACGGCCAACACGCATGCACGACAGATGTCACAATCAACCGCCTCAAGCTCGAAAGTTGTCCGCGCCAGCAGAAACTCCCCGCTCCCCCAGTCGGAATTGTTTGCGAAGGAAACCTCGCCTTGTTTGTACTGGCCAATTCCTATCGGTGCTTTCCCGGCTTTCCATTTGCTGTCGTCAAAACCAGGCGCATACCACTTTTCTAAACCGGCCGGCAGGGTGATATCCCGGAAGCGCTCCCTCTCGCGATGATCCATGACCTCTGCCGGCTGCGGGTCAACAGAGCAGTAGCGCCAGGTGCGCCCCACGGGCGCGGGCTTGCCGATCACCTGCCAGTCGACTTTCGGATTCTTGAGTTTGGCCAGATCAAGAACCGTGTCTATCACGGTCATGTTATGTTCGCTGCCAGATTCACTGCCATACTTTATGCGCTTTATCAATTCAGCCCGGTACGCGCTGCAGAGTATGTCCGTCAGCTCCTGCCTCTGATCCTGCGGCAGCTTCTTCAATGCTGTATAGAAGCCAAAAGAAGTCCCCTCGCGGTCGAAACTGGGCGCACCGATAAGACGTACAATATCTACGGCAGCCAGCTGCGGAAGGCGTTCCTTGATTGTTTTGGCAACCTGGAGCGCCGTTTCAGGAGCCTTCTGCAAACAGACGGTGGCCGCTGTCTGAATGTTATACCCTCCCTCGGCAGCGCGATCTCCAGACTTGACCTCGCTCTCCTGCACAGCACGCATAAAGCCCGCCAGTATCTGAGCGCCCTGCGGACTGGTCACCTTCTTCCTGCTCATGGCCTCCTGCAGCCGGCGCGTGAACCCTTCGCGTGGCATGGTGTGATATTCAGTAACCATCATCGTGATCAGGGTCGGCAACACCAGCTGAAACAGCTGATCATCCTTCTCCAGCCCCATCAGAGCCACAAACGAAGATTCGCGCAGCCACCAATCCTCGTGTGTTGTCCATGGCATGATCAGCTTCAGGCAACTGTTAATCTCTTGAGGAGACGCCAGACTCAGAGCCATCAGTGCACCGTCCACCACCCACAGGGCCTCTTTGGGATCGGCCAGCATCTTCTTGATATCCGCCAGCATCTGCGGCGTGAGCTCTTCCGTCTTGAGCGTCGCGCCACCCATGCCGAACCAGTAATTATAATCTATGATGCCGTCAAGCCCGGCCCGCCGGACACGCGGATCAGGATCCTGCAGGAGCTTTTCCAGTTCGTCCAGGGCGCCGACCGTACGCAGAGCCTTGGCGGCCTGCACACGAATCATGTAATTCCTGTGGTAAACGTTCTTAAGCATTTCCTTGCGGGGCACGCTCTGCAAATCATTTTCCGGCTTATGATAGGCACCCCCGAATTTCCAGAAGGGAACATGCGTCGGCTCCGATTTTCCATACGCGCTGTACTTCGGATTGTCATCGACGGAAAGAAACGCCAGGTCCGCCGGTCGGCCCCAAAGATGCTCCGGCAATTTGAAATCCTTTGCAACCTTCGAACGCGGCGCACCGCTTATGCGAAGTGTCTTCAAGGGCGCCGTATAGGTCAAAGCCAAGGCAGCGCCCGTACCTTCATCATCAAAACCCTGACAGGTCGAATTTCCCAAGGCACCGGAAGGACGGCGGCTCAAGTCATACCACCACTCCAGCCGATTCATGACTGTGCGATACTCAGGGGCCTTTTTATCGATGAGATAGGATGAAGTCAGTCCGCGCCAGATGGCGTCACCGCGGCCGTTGTCGCCATGTCCCAGCACCAACCCGGGATAGCTGTCAATCATCGACAAGCTATAATAGTCTCTTGCCTTGCTGTAAATGCTGGTGTCGCCTTGCGCACCGGAGGCAATCAGCATGGCGGCGGCGCCCATGCCGTCCTTGCCGTTTGACTGAAGCCCGCCTTCAGGACGATGATCACCATACGGCACCGTCCCGTGCCCGGTAAAGCGGTACCAGAAACGCAACGCCCCAAGCAATGTCTTCTCATCAACGTCCACGCCGCACTCTTTTGACAACAGGAGCGTGGTCAGCACTTGGCAACCCGCTGGATTCATTAATCCGCCGGAGACATATGCCGGCCAGATTCCGCGCCCCCAGTGGGTCCAACTGCAGCCGAACATCTGCCTCTCTTTAGCGTCCTCGCAATAGTGTTGCAGAACAGGCAGCACATCCTTGTCGCCGGTTCGCAGATAGTATTCGGCGCAGGCGATGCCGTTGTAGCCGTTGTTCCAGGTGTGGTCTCCAATGCCCTTTGGATTCTTCACGAACGGCGCGAAATATTCTTTCACACACGGGACATACTTGTCATCGCCCGTAGAGAGCAGGAACAGGCAGGTCAGCGCGCCGCCGATACCCTTTTCTTCAAAATACTTCTTCTTGAACGCATTGTTGGTCGAATAATATTCCGCCGCCTGCTTGATGATCTTTGCGGATTTCTCGCACGTGAGCGGCCAGGTCTTGCTGTAGGCCCCCAGCACCGGTATCGTGATTGCTACTTTCTTTGCCGGCGCATCTTCGGCGTCCTGCACCTCAAACGTCATCTTTCCGTCCGTGGCCTCTGCCTGTGTGAGGGCACTTCCCAGCGCGACGATCGGGTTCTTGCCTTTCAAGGCCGCGCCATTGATGCCGACGATGATTTGTCCCGCCTTGAATTGACCCTCTGCCGGCGTGCCGGGGACCGTCTCCTCGACCTTGACGACCACACCCTTGTAAATACGCACCTTCAAGCCTGTGACGCCGATGTTACCTAAACTCATCTCCCCGTCAGGATTGGGTCTCGACCAATAGACATGCTCCTCCGTGTAGTACGCATCCTTTCCCCCCACCGCCCCGGCTACAGCCATACTACACATTAATCCCGCGACTCCGACAACGACACTTGCAAATTTCGCACTCATCTTGTTTGTTGTTTTCATTACTCTTGTTCCTTGTTCCTTGTTAATTTCTGTAAAGGCAGCAAGGCCTCTGCAAACGCCTTGCCCATCTGCGCGAATATCTTCGCGCTGCCAAAATAGTGGTAACCGCCATTGGAAGCGCCTTTGAGGGCCTCCCTGTCTTTGGGTGAAAGGACTTCCTCCAAGGCGAGATCGAACTTCGCCTGATCTGCTTTGGTGATACCCTCAATCCGCACATCTACCGCGGCATAATGTTCCGGGGAGTTAAGATCATATTGGTCATTGGCATAGACCGCCAAGACGTTCTTCCCCTTCTTCAAATGCTTGATCTGTTCTTTGTCGAGAACGATGGAACCGTACTGCGGCCTGTCCTGCCACCAGATGTAGGTGTGAATCTTTTGTCCGTTCAAATAAACATGGAATCCTTGTCTTGCCAGAATCGCGATGCGATACGAATCGCAGTCGAGGTCTTTGACGTCAAACGTTGTCCGCATCAGCAGGAATTCGCCATTACCCCATGGTGAGGGGAATTTGTCCAGGGTGATTCCGCTATGTTTCCAAACGCCCTTTCCGATAGGGGCCTTGCCTTCTGTCCATTTGCTGTCATCGAAGTCGGGCATGTACCAATTCTCCACCCCGGCTGGCAGTGTGATGTCACGGAATCGCCTGCCGTCATATTTTTCCATCTTATCCTTCTTTTCGGTGGCATCAATCGTAGCGAAGCGCCAGACCCGTTCCTCTGGCAGAGGCTTGCCAACCGGCTTCCAGTAATTATCCCATTTCCGTTCCGTGTCTAAAGTTCCATCTTTTTTCAATGTGTGCGCCGTCCCGACGATAGTGTTAAACTCGCCCTGCCTGGGTTCTGCGGCGGCAATGTCATGATCCCAGAAGGGAGCGGTCTCAACAGCAACCACATTGCCCTTGAACTCGGGCATGTCGGCCGGCGCGGCCATGGCCTTGCGGAAATTCACAGCTTCGCGCTCACCGCCGACTCCCAGTACGCCGATCACGAATGGCATCTTCGAAGCTGAGAGGTCTTTGCGAACATCGCGAATGAAGTGTGACAACAAGCGCGAGTATTCATCATAGTTCCCATTGGGGTAGGTCGTCCCATCGACCAGGTCGTTAAAACCCTGAAGCCAGACAAAACCGGCCAGTTCATAACCAGCCTTCTCGTCATACTCCGGACAGACCCGCTTGGGATCGGCCAGCACCTTTTTAACATGTTCGATCATCATCCGGTAAAACACACCCGAGGCGGCATCCTTGTCATCCTGCCATTTTTTCCGGTCCTCGAGTTTGGGAACCCCGTGGGCGCCATGGGGATACTTGTCCCACACGTCCTGAACCGCCTTGGGCAGCTTGTATGGCCCGGCACTGGGCGGACGGAATTCGGTATTGAGCGACCTGCCGCCCCAGGCGGTCTTGATAATCAGGATGGGCTGCTTCAGCTCTTTCTCCATATAGATTCCGAAGGTGAACTCAGGACCGATCTTGCCACACATCTCGGTGGGTTGATTTCCACGTGCGCCACAGCCGGACGAACCTTTCACAGGCCCGAGCGATTGGTACAAATACCGCTGCCGTTCTTGTAATCACACGGATTGGGTTGAAGATATCGTCGTGGACGCTTTCCCCCCGGATGCCCCTGGAGGATGCCCCCCCATCGTCTGCCCGGAATGCGGCGGAAGCTTCCGCTACGACTCCTCCGAACCCATAAAACGGTCCCTGCAACACCCAGATCATACTATCTGACACAAGGATAACAAAAAAATCAAACGCTGATTCTTTCTTTACCTCATAAAGCATAAAAATACAATTTCCTATACTATCAAGTTGCCTATCTTAATATTTTGCGTTTTTTTGAATAAATTTTCAAACCATTTCATGCGATAGCCCTGCCTCAGAAAAGGAAACTCTTGACAGTTCAGGGAGATTGTAGTAGAATTTTCGGTATCATACAGAGAAAAATATGCTTTTTAGGTGTGTATATGAGAAATCCCAGACTATGGAAAGAGGCGATTAAAATGAAATCAAGAAAGTCATGTTATTTAATCACGGATGCTATTCTGTTCGCAGCTATTGCGGTTTTTGTGGCCTCATGTTCGTCCGCAAAGCAAGGGGGCAATCTTATTGCCGAACAGGCGAATGAAGGAAAGATTGTTAAGCTAACGAAGACTCCCGCGTCAACGAAGGAAGAAAAGCTCAAATGGTGGCTTGACGCACACTTTGGCATGATGATTACCTGGGGAGCTTATTCTGAGGCTGGCGGATATTGGAAAGGGAAATATGAAGGAGGATATTCCGAATGGCTTAAGTTCCGCGGTATCAGCAATGAGGAATACGACGCGTTAATCAGATCTTTCAACCCAGTGGATTTTGATGCAGAAGAGTGGGTGAAAATTGCCAAGAGCGCGGGAATGAAGTATATGGTGATTATGGCTAAACATCACGACGGCTTTGCTATGTATGATTCCGCTGTCAGCGATTATGATATTGTGGATATGACCGATTTTGGGCGAGATCCGATTGGTGAGCTTGTCGAAGCGTGCCATAAAGCGGGGATTAAATTTGGAGTGTATTATTCTGTGGACAGGGATTGGCACCATCCGGACGCCGCATGCGATGATAAATATAAGCAGTGCAATAAGTGGGATTATCCGGAGAACGCCTCGGGTGGGATGGATAGATGGCATAAGAGCTACTTTGCCAAATTCGCTGTGGAACAGGTCAGGGAATTAGTAAATCAGTATCCTTTGGACATTGTCTGGTTCGATGGTATTGACCTTAAAACCGAAGCGGAAGTCAAACTGCTTGAATCCATTATCTATACAGCCAGGCCCAATTGTCTTATAAACAGCCGAATCACCGGGTTTGTTCCTCCTCCGGGCGGCGATTATCTTTCTACAGGCGATAACAAAGTTCCCGATACATATAAGCCCGGTGGATGGGAGAACCCCGGGACATTGGGATTTTCATACGGATACAGTGTGCATGATAATTTTAAAAGTCCCAAGCAAGTGCTGCATATGCTGATTGAGATTGTAAGCAAGGGCGGCAATTATTTGTTGAATGTGGGGCCGGACGGCAAAGGCCGCATTATACCGCAAGCCCGTGACATTTTAAAGGAAATAGGTTCCTGGTTAGACGTATATGGAACAAGCATATACGGCGCCGATGGCCTTGCTATAATCCCACCTGACAATGTCTTATTCACTGCTAAACCGCACCGACTGTTTGTTCACATATTAGACTGGAACGATCAGCAAGTGAAAATAGAAAAGATGGACAAGATTCTGGGATCGCATCTGGAGAGTGTGGACAAGGTTTATATGCTTGCCGATAATCAGAAACGGCCCCTGGAATTCCAGGTGATTGATGGGACGCTGACCATCAATTTATCCACTTGCCCGTTTAGCAAATCTCAGCGTAACAAATATGCGGAAGTTATTGTTGTATCCGATGGTAATCAATAATCGCCCGGTTTTACCTCACGGATTCCGTCCGCCCTGCCGGGCACACCATTAAAAAAGGGCTGGGAGTTTATTTTCCGTAACGAAAGGATTGAATTATGTTCAGTAAGCAGTTTAATGGGAAATTTCAGTTTAGAATCTTTACCGTATTGGCGCTGATTCTCTTGGCGATCACGGACTTGGCCTTTGGTATTGCCGTGAAGGAACAGTCAAACTCCGACGACAATTCAAACATTGGCAACAAACCAATTAAGCTCGCCAGTAGTAAACTCACCCATCCTGAAAAGACCATACGGTTTGCCAGGGAAAACTTGCCCAAATGTATAGACACAGAAGATAAGAAACTTACTGCTTTGGCGCATAGTCTATATGAGAAATGCCTGTTTGACAAGCTGTGGAATCCGAAGCTGCCGGGCCTGCCGTATCGATGGTTTTCGATATCCGGTACAAATGATTCATCTTACGGAAAATGCCAGCTACAATGGGATACCATGTTTATTCTAAATGCCTGGGCCACTCTTGACGATGACGAGCTTATGCGTGACGTTTTCCGCAATTACTGGAATGTTATCGATAATAATCCGGAAGCGCCTAAAGGATCGTACAGATACGGTATGGTGCCTTGTACGACCAACCCTGATCTGCCGCAGCCTGGTTTCTCACAGATTCCGATTCTGGGCTGGGGGTGCCTGATGGTCTATAACCAGACCAATGATCTGAAACTGCTGGATCTTTGCCTGCCGTATTTAGACGCATTTCTAACGTGGTATGCTACCGAACGAGATGTGGATAATGATGGTTTGATCGAGTATGGCGCTTACAAGAAGTGCAGTATCGCAGACATCCTGCAAACAGCTCGATTTGAAACTTTTGATTTTCATGCAACCCTTGATAATCTGGAATTAACAATGCATCCTACGCGAGGCACAGGCGGTGCGTGGTATGGGAACATTGAAGGTGTCGATCAAACCTGCTTTCTGGCAATTTCTGAGCGAGCTATGATAGAAATGTGTCAAAGAACCGGCCGCGTCGAAATGATGAAAAAATACCAGAGAAATCTTGCCAAAAGAACCGAGGCGGTAAGGGCGAAGATGTGGGATCCCGAAAAAAAATTCTTTTTTAGTCTAAACAGAGATACCGATAAAATAATCCCCGTTCGAACCATCCAGGGATTTCTTACTCTGACTGCCGGCTTGGCGAGCGAGAAACAGGCCGAAGAATTGGTCAAACAGTTAACCGACCCGTCCCTATTCTGGAGTAAATACCCGGTAACGACTTCAGCGATGGATGAGCCGACGTTTAAGCCGAATGGATTCTGGCGCGGTGATATGTGGCCGCCCACCAATTATCTGGTTGCCCTGGGTTTGAATCGGTACGGATATTATGACGTGGCCAGAGAATTGACAGACAAGATGGTGCAATTGGTGGAAAAATATGATGGCCAATCCTTTGAACGTTACGACGGCACAAGGGGAATCCCTCTGGGTGTGCGGGATTATTGCTGGGGAGTTACTATATGGAATATGATCGTTCACAATATGTATGGTGTTCAGGAGGATTACCGTACGATTGTAGTACCGCCACAGGCCAAAGGACGGCGATTAAAACTCGGTAAACTGTCATTGAGCTATCCTTCCGACAAATCGTTGAATGTACGAACGGAATTCAAACGGGTATTCAGGGTGAAGTTCCCCGGCCAAAGCGGACTCATCAAAGTTCAGTGCGATGGGGAATATTCCAAAGTTCTTTCGAAAGATACCTCCGCGCCTGAAGTTGAATTTCTTGCGTTACCGAATAGTACCTATGTAATCACATTGGAACAATAATAAACTTCGTTCAAGCCTGCTATCAACCGAAACAAAAAATATTTTAATCGCATTATTTTCAATATGAGGCGTCATATCATGTGTAATAGAAACTCAACTAACATTCAAAGAAGAGATTTTCTCAAGCTTGCTGCCGTCGGCACAGGGGCTTTAGTCGCCGGCTCTGGCGGATGCCTGAAAAATCAGATGATTTCTGCAAATCCCAGGCCACTTGACGGAAAGCGAATCCTGACGTTTAATTCTTGTATTCGTGTTAATCAAATAGAAGTAACTCGAACTCGCAATGCCGGCTTCGATGAGTATGATCGTCACACACCGGAAAATATCAAAACGCTGCGCCAAGCCCTGGCGGACGGCTGGCCCGAAGCACGCATGACATGGGCCATGAGCTGGCAAGCGCTTCACGACCAACGGGATCATTATAAAGAATCGCGTAATTTAGTGCGGCAGTTCCATGACAAGTATGGCGATGACGTTACTTTTATCCCGGGGGCTTATTTTGCCAACATGTACAATACTCGGGAACAGGTCAACCGGGATATCCATGAAGGTCTGGAACAGGCCCGTAAGATCATGGGTGGAGATTTCCAGCCCAAATGCCTGATCGCAGGGTTTCTTTCCTCAGCTAACCAGCAATATCTGGCCGAGCAGGAAGGGATTCATGTTTGTCAGGGTAATATCTGGAGCCAGTACGCTATTGATAACGGTGATGGTGATGGGTCCATCTGCTATCCCTATTACCCATCGAAAGAACATTTCTGTAAACCGGCCCAGAACCCAATAGATTTTGTTGATTGTGTAAATCTGGATGGTTGGACTATTGATTTTCTTTGCGGAATGCGGTTAGGGCTCAAAGGGGGAAAAGGCAAAGATGCATACAACAGTCGCATGGGAGTAGCCCCCATAGAGACCATCGGTTGGCATGGACCAGACAAGGGGCTTGAGCAGATGACTGAGTGCACAGCGGTCCATTTTGACAAGGGTTTTGAGCTGAATAATTGGGCCTGGGTAACTAATATGTGGGAAATCTCATTAGTTCCGCAAATAGGCCATCTCGACGTGCTGACCCGTTGGGTAGAAAATATTCGTACTCGCTGGCCGGATGCTCAATGCCCGTTATTAGGCGATTTTGGCGAAATGTGGCGTAAACAACACCAGAATAATGATGGCATGAATTATCGTTTTGTTCAGCGAGGAACTGGGATTGGCGGCAGCTATGAGAATCTGGAAATTCGCTGGTTTATGAATAAGAAATTCCGACTGGCGTTGCTTCGTGATTGGCATAAGGATACACCGGAGAAGGTAATTGATTTTACTCGCTATGATATTACTACCGAGGAACCGCAGGATTTGCAACGTAACTGGTCACTCATGGGGCAGATCAACCAGAAACAGATTCGACCACAGGACAAGCCAATCTTATTGACAGAACTGCCGTCTGAAGACCAGCAACTCATATATACAATGTACAAAGAATTGAAAACCTTGAAAAATCTCTGAAGGAGCAAAAGCAGGGCTTGAGCTGCGTAGTTACGTATAATGGATTCCGCCTGCTGATTAAACTGAGGGCATACCTCAGACCGAATTGACACGCCCTGGACAATACCATAGGGTAAATCCAGAAAACTTTTAAACCAGTCATAGTTGACTTTGCCGTAATCTTCCATCTCGGTCCAATGGTCTAAACCGGCCAGGATGGCGCACACGGCAATGACCAGAATATCATGTAACTTATGGGAAACTTTACCGATCATTCTTGGATCGGGAATCTCAAGAAATAGGCGCAGCATCTGCGTATGAGCCTGATCATCCATGAGGGGCTCCTTTCAGTAGGACGTTTCAATTATTCTGGCAAGGCCTTGCCCTAAAACAGAAGTATAACCTATCTTGCGCCATATCGCATATTACCTATCTTAACATTTTAAAGTTTTTTTACCATTTATGGATAAATTTCATGCGATTGCCCTGGCGATTGCCCTGGGAGAGGGTTGTGTTTTCGAGACAGATCTGATATTCTATCAGAAAAGAGGCTCAGCGGCGTAGCTGAGCTAAGATATATAATGGTATATTGGAAATCCCGGATCATGTGCGTTACCGACGGCAGGGGGCCGAAGGTGGACAGCGTTGGCCCCTACGATACCTATCTGCTCGAATCGAGCGATTTGACCGGTCCGTGGAAGCTCGCTTCCTACATGAAGGCCTTTGGCGATGAGGCCTATTTT
>DATKWR010000462.1:0-6300 GCA_035529475.1 Sedimentisphaerales bacterium
GTCTCCTGTTATCAGTATGACGTCCGGAGGCTTCCAGCCAAGAGCATTCAGCTCATTTTTAGTTGTGGGAAGAAACATTAAGAGAAATCCAGGTCAATTCGTGTTTGTTGTGTGATAGATGGAGAAATGCAGTATGCGGAAAAGCGGCAAATTTCTTGATAACGCCATAATGGGAATTTCCCTGGAACTTTACCGTGCATACGAAATTGCGACATTTTCCCGAATTCAGCCAAATAGAGACCCACTCCAGGAGTTTTTTCGGATAACAGGCCATATCGCAAAATATCCAGTCTAAGCGGCTATCCTGATCCGGGAGAATTGAAAACGCGTTTCCCTTTCGAAATGTTACGCCCGGCACGGCGGCCCCTGCTTGCTTTCTACAAACCGCACCTCTCCGTGAGGAAAGGCGCTTGAACATCGTGCTGGCGCGAGAACGAGGTCGGGCGCCAACAAGGTCCAGGATCCCAGCGGGCTTTGAGGGACAGGTTCCGGGAATCGCAATGGCCGTGCCGAAACGTACGGAAGTTTCTCCTGAATTAACGTGGAGCGACGATGCCAGCGAAACGAATACATGATCCAGTTGCGCTGGATGGCACGCAGGGCTTTGGCGCCGTCCGTAATGGACCGTATCCGGAGTGTGCGAGGCTCCAGCCAGGTGTTCTGAGCCCAGCAGGAAGTTTGCGGCGGCCCGCTGGCAATGACCAGTCTGCCGTGAACGGCTTGCACTCCCTTCAGTTCCGCTGCAGCCTGATTGACAAAACCCTTTGGAGCCAAGTAAGCGGTAATTTGGGTCTGTTGCATAACGATGTTCCATTCAGCAGCCAAATCGAGAGATCAGTCTGGGTTATTCCGTTACATGTGTTCGGATGCAAGGTTCGCAGCGCTGCGCCACTGAAACCGCTACCTCTTTTTGAAGATAATTTCTGACGCGTTTTTTCGCGCCAGTGTTCAAATTCTCGGCAACGATGACCACTCGATCATAATTTGTCTAAATTTTGGGGATTTATTCCTCTGACTCACAAATGGAAAAAAGCCACCATCTATCGCTCTTGCGTCCACCGCGAGGCTGCCTATCGAAATAGATTTTCATCGTGCTGTTGGAGGTCGTGGCGACCTCGAACCAGTGCTTGCGAACGTATAACTCGGGACTGCCGTGGCGACATTTCCCGGTTTCACGCCAGGTGCGCAGTACGGCCGCAATCTTAATGGTTCGACCTCGCCACACGAACTCACGCGGGAGTCCAGGTTCCCCGACTGCCATGCGCGATGTGTCACATGTGGCAACCACAGGTTTGATGACTTCACTGACGAATCGTTCAGGCATGATCACTGCTTCGTTAGCCTAACCAACAAACCCCACATTTAGCACAGTTTGTCTTTTATTAATAGGCGGTTAATAAGGTCACTTACCGGCATCAAATCGATATTGTAGCCGATTACAAAAACCCTTCAATCCTCTTTAGAAAGTCTCGAGACTGCCGGGCCGCTCAAATTATAAGATTTTTTCATCCATTAGTGAATATCCATTTTCTGATGCTATTCGCTCTCCGCGTCGTGCACTCATACTGACCGCCGGCTGCGAGATATTGAGCTTTGGAGCCAAATCCGCCATTGTAAACCCCAACTCCCTAACCGCCCAGTAACAGAAAAGGCTTCTTGCTTTGACTTTTACCGGTTGCTTTCCGGGTTGAAATATTTCTTCCGGTTTAATGGGAAATTGGGGGGACGCTCGTGAAAACTTTTCTCCGCCTACCCGGCAACGTCCATATGTTGGAATCCAGATCAAAATATCCCGCCCAGATCTTTAATGATACCGGCCCGCATCGGGTTGAGGTGGATATAGCGAACCATCTCGAGCAAATGAGCATAACCTGTGAGCAGTCTTCGCATGACGGTGGAAATCGGAACCATGCCAGTTCTAAAAAGAAAATGGGCGTGATCAGTTATCGACGCCCATTCAAAACAGTCAGTGCCAGTTTCTACAAGGACCTTGCTCAACCGATCAATAAAGTTCGCATAGTCGATCTTGTCTTTAAATATGGGCTTGCCCTCAATCCCCCGGATAAGCATGTGGTGCAATGCTCCGGGCGCATCTACTCTGACTTTTCGAGGCATGGAGGCAGGCTAACTTTCCCTGATCCATTTGTCAACTTTTCACCAGCGGCCCACTAATCCCTACGGAGATTCACGCCTGATTTTTAAATTGTGAGATGGGTTTAACGGGATACCTCTACCCAGATTTCCTCGATTTTCCGCTCTCCCGGCAAGATCAAGCCCCCGATTCACTGCCTTGGCATCCATGCCCTTCCCAACCCCTGACCTCATTTTTAGCCAGCCAGTTGCCTCCACAATCCCGCCTCAGGCGGGAAGGTTGACTTTGGCTTGACACACAAGGCCGAATCGACTATAGTTTGGCCTCAAAAAAAGGACTTTTTATCACACCGGAAACTACTGGGTAGTTGAATTTGCGGACGGAATACTACAGCAGGAAACGGCCCTGTTGCTCGCAACGAAACAGGTCAAGTCGCGAATCCACCGGCTTGTATTTACAGCCCACGATGCTCTGGGAGCCATAGCGGGCGTCGATATTTTGCGGAACAAATTCGGTTTGGTTCCCCATGCTATTTCAGGCCTGTGCTCGGCGTCGCCCCTGGCCATCGAAGAACTTAATGACTTTACCGATATTCCTGCGGTCAGCAACACGCAGCGTGCCCTGAACCAATGGGCGGGAATCGTCCTGTAGGTCCAAACGTGCGCAACGGCGTGAAACGCAATCAGGCGGAAAACGCTTTGTTTGCCTGAATGTGCGTACGCTGCTTGTATTGCGGATGGAATATATTTTCATGTTGAAGGCGAAACGCCATGAATGCCGCCATTATCGTAGCCCACCCCGATGACGAGGTTATCTGGAGTGGAGGTCTCATTCTGCTGCATCCCGAATGGGAATGGACCGTCTTGAGCCTGTCTCGCAAAGACGATCCGGACCGGTACCCGAAATTCAAGTCTGTCTGCACTCTGATAGGCGTCAGAGGGTTCATCACCGATCTCGATGACGGCGACCCGCTCAAGCCAATCAACAGCCGAATGGAAATCGGCAGACGAATCAGGGAACATTTACCCCAAATACCCTGGGGCCTTTGCATCACACATGGCAGTAATGGTGAATACGGGCATCAAAGACACAAGGAAGTGCACGCCGAAGTGCTTGACCTGATCAATGACGGAGTCCTGGAATGCAAGGATCTTTGGACATTCGCTTACAATTGCGATGCAGGCACCAAGACATGTTGCGCGGATCCCCAGGCTGATATAATCGTCGAGCTGAGCGAGGAGCAACTTTCCGAGAAACGACGAATTGTCCGGGAAGTGTACGGATACGATGAAGACTCATTTGAACTATGCGCATGTATTTCCCCTGAGGCTTTCCGCAGATGGGAAAGCCCGGGTGAGGAGGATATCCGATGAAAGTGCTGGTGTTGTATGACTACCCCCCGTCGCCGGGCGGGTTGGCTACCCAGGGCGACCTGCTCTACAAGGGCCTGAAAGAAATAGGCGTGGATGTCTGCGCGGTCAACTTAGAATCCGCGCAGGAGAAAGAATGGTACTACCGCTGGTTTGAGCCCGACGTGGTAGTCGGCATAGGTTATTGGGGCCACACGCCGCATCTCGTGCTTCACCCACAACGCTACGGCGTGCAACCGGTGCCATGGTTGGTCGCGGATGGGTACTTGGGGAACTATCTGGAGATTCTGAACGCTTTGCCTCTGATCCTGGTTACGTCCAACTGGGTCAAGAAGGTGTACGTGCGTGACGGATTGGATGCCGGCAAGATCGAAGTCTTGCCTGTAGGCTGTGATACCGATGCGTTCATTCCGAGGGATCGGGATGCCCCGAAAGTCTTGGCCGTCCGCGAAACACTGGGGGTTGGCGACGACCAGATCATGATCCTGACAGTGGGTGGAGATGCGGCATCAAAGGGCGCACAAGAAGTCATGCAGGCCCTGGCAATCATAGATACCAAGGCCCCCGATTGGAAATATGTCTGCAAGGTCTGGCCCCAGCCGAGGACCGAGCAGCAGAACCTCCACGACATGCAGTTGGCCACTCACCTTGGAATCGAGAAGAACGTGGTCTTCACTGCCAGCAAGCTCTCGCGGAACTTCATGCCCTACCTGATGGCGGCCTGCGACATTTACGCGGCGCCGTCGCGACTGGAGGGCTTCGGCATGCCCCAGGTAGAGGCCGGCGCGTGCGGCAAACCCGTCATCGGCATCAAGGCCATGGCCATGCTGGACACGCTGGTCCACGGCAAGACCGCCTTCCTGGCCGGAGTCGCCCAGGAGATACGGCTCAAGGAAACCACCCTTGGCCAAGACGAAGGATACGAGCCCGGGCACCGCGTGGTCTTCAAGAAGGCTCGCACAGCGGATTATCGCGCCAGCATTCACGATATCGCCAACTATATGATGGACCTCATGGACGACGCCCAACTGCGACAGAATTTCGGACAGGCGGCGCGTAAGAGAGTCGTCGAGCTCTTTGACTACCGTGTTGTAGCAAGAAAGTTCGTTCAAATAGTGACTGACCGTCTGGGGATATCCTGATATGAAGAAACAACGAAGCGACCCCACAACCGAGGCCAAGAACGCGGCACTGGAGGTTCTTCTCCATAACGCCCGTGGGCCATACTATGGCCTACCACGAACCGCCGGATGGGGCTATCCCGAGCCCTACACGCGTGACCTCATGATCGCCGGTCTCGGCATCCTCGCATCCGGTAACGAACGGCTTATATCACGGCTTCGTCGCGTCCTGGAGGTTCTGGCGAAGAACCAGTCTAACCTGGGGCATATCTCGTCCCTGGTTCACGACCCGGAGGATCGGGGAGCCAGCGACACCACGCCACTGTTCCTGCTGACCCTTGGGTGCTTTCGCAGGGCCACCGGCGAGGCGGACTTCCTCGCCGAAGCGGCTGACAGGGCCATGAGATGGATGGACTATCAAAGCCCCGAAGACCGCGTGATGGTGGCCCAACTGCCCACAAGCGACTGGCGCGACGAGCAGTGGGTCGCTGGATACGGGCTTTATGTCAACACTATCGTTTACAGTTACCTGCGGTTGTTCAATGAGCACGAAAAGGCCTCGCGTCTGCGGCAGTTAATGACTCGATTCACGATCACAGCCGAAGTCAAACATCGGCACGTCCACGAAGGTCTGAAACTTCGCCGCAAACCCTATTATGCCCTTTGGTCCTATAAGGTGTACGGAAGTGAACGGTTCGACCTGCTGGGAAACTCTCTGGTGATCCTCTCCGGCATCGCCTCCCCCACCAGGGCGCGGGCGCTGGTAACGTGGATCGAGCGAGAGTGTGGAGTGCTGCGGGATCGCGGCGAACTGGCTCTGGATCTTCCTCCGAACTTCTTTCCCTACATACGCCCGGAAGATCCCGACTGGCAGCCCAGGTACGCCAGGTACAACCGACCCGGCGAATATCACAACGGCGGTGTCTGGCCCTTTGTCTGCGGCTTCTATGTGGCGGCCCTGGTCGCGGCGGGCGGGCACAGGCTAGCCAGGAAGAGACTACAGGCCCTGACCAAACTGGTGAGTCCCGCCAGGGAAAAGCCGGTGGCCTTTGGTTTTAATGAGTGGTTCCGCGCCCAGGACGGCACGCCGCAGGGGCAGGACTGGCAGACCTGGTCGGCAGCAATGTACCTTTATGCGGCGACCTGCGTTGAGCAGGGCCGGACGCCCTTCTTTGATGATATCCGCGGTAGTATCCAGACCAGTGTGGGAAGTTAGGGACGCTCGTGAAAAGATGAATAATACATTTTTTCTGGGGCTACACAGTCTCTGTCTGTCTCTCAAGCAGCGTCATCAGATAACTTTCAATTACTCTGGCAAGTTCGCCTTCTCGACCTTTGGCTACCGACTTGCTTACGGCGGAAGGGGTAAGGCTCAACGCCCGCGCATTAAGCGCGTTGAGCGGGACGCTCTTTAACGTGAGCGGGACGCTCTTTAATAACTTTATAACTCACAATGCGGTCAAAAGTTATTGAAATACTAAAGCCCGGATTCTGATTTAGCCTTATTCAATGCCTCATGGGCCATGTCTTTGGCTTCGTGTGTAAAAAACCAGCAATCAACCATGGTAGCAAGCCAATCCAGATAGGTATCCCTCGGAATACAAAATCGGGTGTGATCAATGTTCACTCCTGCAGGGGTGAATCGCCACAGTTTATCAGCATCTTTTACCAATTTATCGTTGAGTGAAACCGCTTCCTGCCGGGTGTCGTGGCCGTC
>DATKWR010000463.1:0-5152 GCA_035529475.1 Sedimentisphaerales bacterium
GCGTATCGAGACCGTCTGCAGCAAGGATGGCTGAAGGAATGGTCAACATAACCACAGTGAAGAAAAGGACGCTCGTCTCAAACATTTTCATGTTCATGTCTCCTGTCAAGCTGAGGTCAACCCCCATCATTTCTCCCACCACAGATACGCAGGTATTGCGCGCCGCACGTTCGTGCCGCAATGGATGTTTCCATCTCCGTCGTGGTAGGGACGTTAATCTGCGCTTATGACAGTGGCATAGCCCGCTTTGCCAAACGCAGCGGCCACGTAGTCGGAAAGTATGTCGCTGCTCCCGGCTCCTGCGTAATTGACTTCTGGGCCATAGGCGTCGCCCGTCACAACAGTTACACCATCCACGAGGGAGTTTACATGGTTAGTTGTATAAGCGACGGCTCCTGCAACGTACTGGAATACCACCGGCATCTTGATCGTCGTACACGTCGGGTCGGCATCAAACGCAAACTGGTCTCCCCCGGCTATGGTGACTGCAGGAGTAGTGGTGTAGCCCGTGCCGCCATTCGTAACCGTAATGGCGGTAACAGCACCGCCGGCTACAGTAGCAGTGGCTGTAGCGTCCACGCCCCCGCCGCCGGTGATGGTGACCGTAGGAGAAGTCGTATAGCCTCCGCCGCCGTCAGTAACCGCGATGGCACTGACTACGTCGGTTGTGATCCCAGCGGTTGCCGTTGCACCTGTGCCGCCGACAAACTGCGTGGCGTGGGCATCGCTTTTAAGAAACTACCAAACATCTCACTTCGGGGCGTTCGGCTCGCTTGCTCTCTGTTCAAGACGCTGCTCCAGTTGGCTTGATGCAGCAAATCCAGTGATGATATTTTGAAACGAATCCTTATCAACTGCGGTGAGGCCAAATCTGTGGAGTGCAGCGATTTTCTCCTGGAATGATTTCCGTGAACGCAACACCTTCACGATTCCAGGGAGAATCTCACGCACTTTCTCTCGTCCGAACCTGATGCTGCCCCCGCTGCTGAATAGGAAGAAGCAGTCTCCTTTGGATAGCCGATCCTCAATATTACGTTTCGCCTCTTCCGCTCGTATCGCTGGTGGCTTCGTATTCCTCTTCCTTCTTGGTATAACCAGCGCAATGTCGTCAGTTTCTCCGCTATGAGTAACAATGTGCAGCACACCTGGATTGTCCTTGGTGAGCGTTGCCTCTTTCACAAAAGGCAGGTTCTCGTAAACCTTCTGCATTATCGATCGCTCTTGTTCCGGCGAATGGTGTGCCTGCACATAGCTAATCTTCTTCCTGATGTAATCAACGAATTCTTTGTCATATATTGACGTATCTCTAGTGATGGAATCCGGCAACTGTGGATTAGAATCATCTGCTGGCTCACCTTCGGCAGCTGGGGGCTCTACGTGTTGCTCGACCAAAACACCATTAACCAAGACCTGGCCTCCGAATCTAGTTACCGTGTATGGTGCGTCTACATACCGACCGTCAATGAACACAAACCCGGTATCTATTCCCTTCGCAGAGGAATCCTGCCTTGCTTCTAGTGCAGTATACTCTTGCTCAACTTTATGCCCATGTTCAGGCATTGTCGCAGGAGGCTCGTTGTCGTTACATCCTAGAAGTGAATACGCGATGCAAATTCCACAAAAGGCAATCTCTACGAGGATTCTGTGCTTGAGTTTCATTATATGGTCTCCAGACCTACAGGTCACGAGTACTCACCAGGACCAGTCCTTGTTGTCGCCATTCGGCGTAACGCGATTGCCGTCCATCTTTCGTCCACCGTAGCTGTCAGCATTTCTGCATTTGTCTGCTAGCGCACGAACCGTAGTGACGTTGCCGCCGTAATAGAATCCAAGCAGGAACTTATTACTGCTACCCCCGGCCCATGCCTCGTCAGAGATGGGATCACCCGACACCCGAATAATCGCGTCTGATGCCGGAACGCCGACATTCATGTAAGTGTCGAAAACAATGCATCCCCAACCAGGCCGGGGGCCTGGGGAAACGTTCGGGAATACCGGTTTATCTGCCATTGGAGCAGGACACAGGGTAGTCCAAGCATTGCCATCCATCCTTGCATTGGTGGAATAACCTATGCCAGAATCCCACGCAGCACCGGCCGTTCGTCTTAATGAGCTGTCCCTCGTACCGTTCAGTCGCTCGAAGAAGATTTCAGCCACAGCCTGGGCTTCGGTTTCAAAGGTTGGATTCCAATATCCTATTCGCCATCTCCCGCCGGCAGCCTCTTTAACAGCAGTTTCTCCTGTGCTGCTGTTTCCTTGCGCAGAATAACATATGGCCCACTCGGTAATGGTTCTGTTGGTATCTGTCTCTGGCGCGAATCGGTTGGCAAGCCAGCTGGAGCTAACACGGAGCGCGTAACACGTACCCGGCCAACGTTCCGTTGTTATACCGGTTTCGCCGCCGTTTATGCATATCTGATTTGGTTCTCCTTGATTTAGAGAAATACTTTGAACATCATCGCCGCCAGCAACGGTCTCACATTTGCCATTTGCGCCAGTAGTTATTGTCAACGCGTCAACTTGATCGTCACCACCGGCTGCAGTATCCAACAAACCGTTAGGACCAGGAGTAATCGCGGTGCCATTGGGGCTTCCTTGTCCCACAGGTATTACCTGGACATCTGGCGCCACTGCCGCTGTATTGCAGATTCCGTCGGCACCAGTATCAATTGTTCCGCCAGTTATCACATCGTCACCAGCGAGAGTACTTGGAAAACGCCAGGCATCGCAAGCTAAGCGCCCAGCAGCCGTATCTGTTGCGTAAGCAACGTAGTGCGCTCCCTGGCCCCCATGCGATATAACGTGAAATGCACCGGACTCCGGCATCTTTTTGTAATTCTCTAACGTACAGTCCCCGAACATATCATCTGCATCTCCGGTTGCGTCCCTGTACCAGGTTACAACAAACCCCTGATCCTTCAGTTGATTCTGAAACTCCATCCCATCATTCTCTCCAAGGCTTGGCAGAGACGACCAGACTAACGCGATATCATCCCTTTGCGGTGCCCATGAGATTGTCTCAGTAATGAGGACCTTTACGTTGTCTTCGTGGAGTACCACGCCGTTTGAACTCTTGTATGTGAGACCGATCTTCGGCTGAGAGCCTGCTGTTATACCATCAACGTAAAGCGTAGATGGAAGGCTTGCCGGTGTGTAGGTGGCTGGTAGCGTTACTTGAGACGTTTTCGCAATAGTCGTCCAAATGTTGACCCCTGCTTCAGCAGTTAGAACGATGCTTGCTCCACTGACAAGCGGAGCGGCATCTAAAGATATGGGCTTAAGGAAATCCTGGCCTGCACCATCACCTTCCATGTCTTTAGGAATGATGCAGCCGGGAGGCATGTCTTCGATCATGTCATCATTACTACTAATGGTTCCATCATTGTCAGAATCTGTTGAAATATCTATGCGCACTACCGTCACCCTCACCGCGTCCTCTGTCGTCGGCCATTGCACGCCCTCGCCGTCCCAGTCGAACTCCACCTTGATCTGCTGGTCGGCGACTGTGCTGCTGGGTCGGACGGCTTCCACAAAGAACGTTTGCGTAAGGCTGTATTGGGTGAAGCCGAGTTGCGCCGCGGTGTATACCTCGCCGCCGCAGCCCGGGATGAAATCGCCGGGGTCTTGCACAGCGTTGGCAGCATTCTTCTCGCGGTTCGGCCCGTCATTCTTCCATAGCCGCAGGATACCTGCATCGGTGATCGTGTAGACTCCACCGACCTCGGTGACGTTAGCCGGATTCGATGAGTTGTATGTGATCGTGATTGTCGCCGACTCGATGCTTGCTTTCTCGGGCTTTGATATCTGCAAGACTACCGGCACAAACTGCAAGCCTGTGCAGGTGTCGTCGTCGTTGGCCGGCGTGGCGTCTCTGTTGTAGCCGTCGGCGAAGTCGGGGATGCCGTCGGCGTCGATGTCGCCGTCATTGACAACAGTGATTTTGCCCGGGTATTGGGGATAGCCCGCGATGTCTTCGCGGAGGTCTTCGGCGTCATCCTGGTCGGGCGGATCGTAGCCGTTGTCGTTGTCGCTGTCGATGTCGACGTCAGGGCCGAGGAACAGCCGGACTCTGTCGTATGTGATAAAGCCGCCGTTGGTGTATGTGAGTTTGAGCTCGACTTCGCCTGCTTCCACGCCTTCGATTCGGAGGTTGTAGTTCTCGATAGCGAAGAGGTATGCGGTGAGGTCGGCGGAGGTGTCGTTTTCGCCGAGGTGCTGCCAACCGTAGGTGTCGCGCACTCTCACTTTTCCGCTGCCTGATTTTTCGAGAGTAATTGTGCCTCCGATGGTCTGGTCGAATGGCGTAATCCTGACGACGAGTGGCGTGCGGAGTTCGATGGCGGCTCCTACATGTGCGCAGATGCCTTTCTCCCATTCCATCTCGTCGTCGGGTTGCTCGTTTGCGCCGGAGATAACGATATTTCCGTCTCTGTCGGTGTCGATGTCGATGTCGGGCCGGACGACGGTGTAGTTTTCTGTTACGGCATTCACAGGATTGCAGCCAATATGGTACCCGCGCCCTCTGTCGGCGGAAGTGTGGGCGACACTTCTTTACCAATTCTAACAGGCACGGGCGTGCAGGTATATGGGATTCTTTTCGCTTCGCAATCTACAAGCTCTGCCCGCAGCCATATGTAATATTCACCGTGCAGCTTTGGCGGATAACTCACAGTGAACCCGGCAAGGGTGCCCGAGCCGGAAACGTACCCTGCTGTGAGGATGCTGGCCCGCCCTGCTGGGAGGTCGCGTGCGAGAACGTCTTTGCCGTCGAACAGCTTCCCTTCCTCGCTGCCCGTGACGGTGAACGCTTCGGTAGGAATTGCGTTGTCGTAGAAATCAAGTTCAATCTGATAGGCAACGAATCGGTTAACATTGCTTACGGAGACGGCGAAGCTGCGTCCGCCTTCATCCAATTCGTCGGGAGCTTCGATCAGAAGCACGGTGGATGAACCGCTGCTTGCCGAGAGGCCTTCCCCCCTGCAATCAGTTGCTGCTGGAAGAAAGAGGACGAACAGGCATGCGAAAACTGCTGCGGCGGTCAGTACCCTCATGGTGCTTCTCACCTTTCACTCCGACTCCGTGGAGCAAGCCCCTCGGCTTCTCCTCCGTTTGCGGCCGGCTTGCCTCACTGCCCGGCTGCCTCACAAATGTT
>DATKWR010000464.1:0-3589 GCA_035529475.1 Sedimentisphaerales bacterium
CCTGGATGTCCTGCGGGTTGTTCGGATTCATCAACGTCCCTGTCGATGGCATAGTGGGGCCGGGCTGAAAGGATAAGACCCGGCCCCGTGGCACCGCTCGGCAGCGGCAGCGGCTATTACGATGTCTTGGGCGGAGCCGGCGACCCGTTTTTCAATTTCGCGTTCTCGGCCTTCAGTTGGACAACCAGGCTGTCCTTGCGGCGGTTGTCGAACAGTGCTCCCCCGCCGAGCAAAATACTCGCCAGCGATACCAACCCAACGGCCGTGTTGGCAGGATCGATCCCGCCCTTTGCGGCCGTGATGATACTTTGGCCAATCGTCGCTACAAGCTGTTGCTTCATCGCATCCTGCGCGGCAATGTCGGCGCGGGCGAGGTCGATTTGTTCGGATTTCTCAGTAGTGCGAGCATTCCATGTGATGGTCTTGGCATTATGGTCGGCCACGGCCTTCCCGATAGTTTGGGCGTAGATGGCGCGGTCAGCATCGATCCCGGCGGCCTCGGCGTCAAGGGCGGCTTTCTCGGCCGTCAGTTCCTGTTTGACCGTCGCCACCTGCTGTTCCAGTGTGACCGCGTCCACTTTCCCGGGTTTATTGAGGATGATGCTTCCCGTTGTGGACCTGCAGCCCACTGTCCACCCCGCCACTGCTGCGATCAGCAGAATGGCGACTGCCACGTACCGATTGTGGTCCAGCCACTTCACCGCCCTGTGTACCCAATCCGTCTTCATTGCTCCTGCCTTTCTGTGCATCCCTGCACGTTTGCCTGCCGTCTGCTACTTGCCGCCACACGCAATGGCGGCATTGGCCGTCATCACGCACTCGCGCAGCTTGCGAATCGCCGCCGACCTGTCCGCACAGGACGGGCAGGTGTCCCAGATCACCCTTGCCATGATCCGAGCCGTCCGCCGGATGGCCTCATACTGGGCGACCTGGTCGGGCTTCGGTGAATGGTACATGAACCAGTTGTCGATCTCGCGATACCGCGGCGACTCCGAAAATATTTGCCCCGCTACCGGCGCGTTCTTCGCTTCGTTTCCGTCTGTCATCTTCATCATCCTTTCTGCTTTCACCACACGCTCTTCTTGGCCGCTTCTTTCGCCCGAGCCCGCAGCATCCTAGCCGCGTAACAATGCTCGGGCATCTTCTGTTGTGCCCCTTTGAGCATTTGTCTTGTTTCGTTCATCCCCTTCCAGCACAGCGTATCGGCAATAACCCTGTCGCCGTGGTTATGCTTCGCACCGCTCGGATCGTCCGAGTTCAACGCCTTCGGATGGGCAACCGTCCCGCCCGCAAACACGTACTCCCGTGCCTCCGCTATTGCATCGATGCTCCGATTGATGAACAGCCGCGACCCCAACGCACGCCGGTAATCGCCGAGCAATGACGCCTTGTTTTCGTCCGTAGTAAACCAGCCCGGCGTCCGCGTTTTCCTAGCCATCGGGGTTTCATCCCCTCTCCGCTTGCGCAGATAATACCGCTTCGCACCTATCGCTATCGCTCGCGCCCCGAATTCCCTCCCCGGACCGTTCGCTTCCCATATCATGTACGCCTCGCCGTGGTCGCCCGTAAACCACCGCGAAAGCGCCGTGCAGTAGATGGCAAACTCGCTCGGGAACATATTGATGACGGCCAATTCCGCCACCTTCTCGCCGCCCAGCGCGTCTCCGATGCTCGAACAACTGTTGCTCGCATCCGAGCCGGCCGATACATCGATCCCTTCAATGTAATCACGGCCCTTGTGCGGCCTGCCCTTCGCGTCCAAATACGTCCAGAGCAGCAGCCGCCCCTGCGACCCCTCGCGAAACTTCGTTGGGACGCCGAACTCGTCGAAGAGGAGCTCGCCCCGCATATACGGCGGCCGCACGTCCTCTCGCTCCGCCCTGTCCAGCACCCCGCCGTCGAAAAAGTTCCCGCCGCTCGTCAGGTAGTCGATATCGAGCTGCTGGGCAATCTCCAACGCACTGGCACGCCGGGCACATTCTCCGTCGTACCACGGACTCCGCAGCTTCCCGTCAAGGATGAAAGCATACCCAGCGGGGAACGCGTACGTCCCATCCAGCTTCTTCACCCCGTCCTTGCCCGTCGTATACAGCCCCTTCGCCTTCTCGGGATGCACCGACCAGTGGAACCGGAGCTTGTCCACCCCCGGCGTGTGGGCCTTGCGATAGTAGGCATTGTTGGTCCCCTCCGGAGTCGAATTGAAAATCCTGCACCGCGTTACGTCAGCCGTCCCCTTCATCGCCTTCGCGTCGTCCGGCGGTTTCACCTTGCTGAACTCGTCCAGCAACACCGCCAGCCGTCTATCGCCCACGCCCATGTCGCCAGTCGTCGCCTCGCCGTCAATCGTCGCCCCGTTCTCCTCGTTGGAAATGTGCAGGTGCGTCCGCACGGTCCGCGGGCGCAGGAACGGCGGCAAGTGCTCCAAAAAGAAGTCGAGCTTCCAGAACAACGTCTTCGGATCGCCCGTCTTGTCCACGTACTCTTCCTTGCGGCTCAGCCACAAGAACGTATACCGCTCGCCAAAGTGCCACAGCCACTCATGGCTTTCCAGGCACAGCCAACTGGCCCCCATGTCCCTGCTCTTCTCAATCACGGCATCGTGAGCCTTCTGGCCGGTTACGCCCGTTGCGTTGATCAGGTCGAGCAGGGCCTTTTCCTGGAACGGATACAATATCCACGGAACCTCGGGCACGTCCAGTCTGGGATCATACGTCCAGCCAAACACGTTGACAAAGAACAATGGATCTTCGCTGCACATCCGCCACAGGTCGCGGCCCGTCTCCTTATCCCGCAACCCCTCCTCCAGCACCTTCAGCCGAAATTCCAGGTTGGCCCGCATCGTTTTGGGCACCATCCCGTTGTGCGGCATCTGCGATACCGAGAAGGCGCTTGAGGGTTTCCGCCAAGTGCTTGCCATCGTCGTCGGCCTGGGCCTCTTCTGCCTCCATCTGCGCCTTGCTCGGCAACAACTTCACCACGTAGCTCTTGAAGAACAGGTCGCGGCTGTCAGAGTCTTTCTTCGCCCACTGGAGCATGCTCCACGCACCCGCACACGGAGCATCATCCTCATTCACCACCTTACTGTCCAGCGAATTGAACACCCAGTAAATGATCTTCCTGATGGAAACCGGACGCCCTGCGTCGCGTTTATGCTCCGCACGCTTCTTCACCCGGTAATACCGGCTCAGCCCGTCGTTCAACGGCGGCCGGCCAGGGCCCCGTTTTGCCGCATCCGGTTTCTGTGCATCCGCCGGTTTGTCTGCCATCCACTTCACACCACTTTCCACCATTTTCTGTGCTCCCCGACAATTATGACACAACATCTTGCCTCTGTCAAGTACAATTTCCCCAACAATCGCCACGTCGACGGAAAACCAACACCGCGGCACGGGCAAGAGCCTTACATATATATGCAGAGATAGTGACGGAAAATACCACAATAACTGAAAATTCATGTGAAAAATATGCGTGTCGGCAGGGAGGTTAAGCCAAGAGTCCCGGCCGGCCGGACCGGGGGGCGTGGATCGGTTTTCGGCGGCCCTACCACCCTATTTTGGTCGAAAACCGCCATGCCGTGCCAACACCAACA
>DATKWR010000465.1:0-4397 GCA_035529475.1 Sedimentisphaerales bacterium
GAATTTTGGAATTGTTGGTGCCGGATTGATCGCTGATTTTCACGCTCGGGCCATCGGTGACATGCCCAACGCGAAGCTCATCGGCTGCTGCGACAAGATCGCTGACAGAGCGAAACAGCTTGCTGATAAGTACGGCGTCTGCCCGTTTGAGGATTATGAGCAAATGCTCGCGAGCGACGATATCGATGTTGTCACCATCGCCACGCCAAGCGGCTTTCACGCCGAACCAACCGTCGCGGCAGCCGAGGCGGGCAAGCACGTCCTCTGCGAAAAGCCGCTGGAGGTTACCTTAGACCGAATTGATACGATGATCGAGGCGCACGAAAAGGCCGGCACGCGATTGGGTGGTGTTTTCCCATACCGATTCAACGACATGATGACACCGATGCGAGAGGCCATCAATTCCGGGCGCCTCGGCGTCGTTACATACGCCGGCATTTACGTCCCCTGGTGGCGGACCGATGAATATTATAAGGACTCGTGGCACGGAACCTGGAAATTGGACGGCGGCGGCGCGCTGATGAACCAGTCCATTCACATGGTCGATATGCTCTGCGACGTGATGCCGCCCATCGAATCGGTTCAGGCCTTTACGGCCAAGCTGGGCCATCCGCAGATCGAGGCCGAGGACACCACGACCGCCGTGCTGCGCTACGCCAGCGGCGCGCTGGGAATTATTTACGGCACGACCGCTTCGTTCCCGGGCCAGTTCAGGCGTTTTGAAATCACCGGCACCAAGGGCACTATCATCAACGTGGAGAACAGCATCACCGTCTGGCAATTCGCCGACGAAAGACCCGAAGATAAGGAAATCCTGAAGAAATTCGGCCAAATCGAAGGCGGCGGCGGCGTCGCCGACCCCGCGGCCATCACGCACCAGAATCATACGCGCAACTTCAAGGCCTTTCTCGACGCGCTCGATTCCGGCGAAGATTTCTGGATCGACGGGCGCGAAGCCCGCAAAGCCGTCGAAGTGATCCTGGCCATCTACAAGTCCGCCAAAGAGCAAAAGCTGACTAAGCTGAGCTGATGCTCCTGGTTTTCGTAATAGTGCAGTCCCTACGATGCTTTACCGTGGACCAGGCGGCAGGTGTTCGAGGAGATACCGTACCATGAGCAATCTCATGTGTACATCCGTGCCGCGACCTTCATGTAGCCCATGGTCGCGATTGGGATACACCATGTAGTCAAACTGCTTGCCCAACTCGATGAGGCGATCCACCAATCCCTCCATTATCTCGATGTGGGTGTTGGTTTCGCCGCTACCGTGAATAATCAGCAGGTCTCCCTTGAGTCCTTCGGCGAAGTTAATGGCTGCGGCCCGGCGGTATCCTTCCGGATTCACTTCGCGGCTTCGCATGTAGTTCTCCTGGAATCCCGCATTGTAGAGATGCGGCTGCGGCTTGGCCGCTACGGCGATGCCTACGTGATAAACGTCCGGCTTGCGGAACATCGCGTTAAGGGTGTTTGAACCGCCACCGCTCCAGCCCCAGATACCGACGCGAGACAAATCGACGTAGGATTTCATCCTTCCCAGTTCCTGCAAACCCGCCGCCTGTTCCTCGGTGGAAAGCGGGCCAAGGCTGCCGAACACCGCCCTCCGCCACGCAGCACCCTTCGGCGCCGGCGTGCCCCGGTTGTCAATGGACACCACAAGATAGCCGAGATCGGCGACCATGCGATGGTAGTCGGCATGGTTGCGCCCCCACACGTCCAGCACGGTCTGCGAGTGCGGCTCTCCATACACATGCACGAAAACGGGATATTTCCGGGAAGGATCAAAATCGTCAGGCTTGATCATCCACGCGTCCATAACAACGCCGCCGCCGATATCGAGCTTGAGGAACTCTGTCGGATGAGTGATCAGCGGTTCCATTTTCCCGCGCAGCTCCTTATTGTCTTCGAGCACGCGAACGACCTTGTGCTCGGGCAGTTGCACGAGTTCGGTAATCGCAGGAGTGTCGAATGTCGAGTAGGTGTGGAACGCCCATTTAGCGTCGGGAGAGAACTCGTAATCGTGGGTACCGGGCCGGTCCGTAGGGGTGATCCGTTCGAGCTTTCCGGTTCCGTCCAGAGGCACACGGTAGAGATACTTCTGGGTCCCATTGTCAGGAGACGCGTAGTAGTAAAACCAACCTCCCGCTTCGTCCACCTTGGAAAGTTCGATGATATCATATTCGTCGGGCGTCAGGAGAGCCTGCTCTTCGCCGTCGCGCGAATAGACATAGGCGTGCCGCCAGCCGTCCTTTTCACACAAGACAATGAATGCCCTATGGTCGCGAATCCACAGCGGCCCGGCATTCTTGCGTATGCTCGCGACGACCCACGCCGGATCGGTTTCGTGGTATATACAGGTAATCGCACCCGTATGGACGTTGGCGATGAGAAAATCTCGCTCGTCCCGGAACCGGCTCAACTTCTCCACCAGCAACTCATCGGAATTGCCGGCCCAACTGATCTGTCCGAGATAGAAATCCTCCGCAGGTTCGGAAATGGAAAGCCAGCGTATATCGCCGCCCTCGGCATCAACGATGCCCACACGCAATGAAGGAATGGTCTCACCCACCCTGGCGAAGCGGACCTCTTTGACTTCTGGATATGACGGATCGTTGTGGATAAGCACCGGCCTTAACCTTACTTTTGAGAAGTCAGATCGCACGAAGGCAATCCGTTTGCCATCTGGGCTCCAAACCGCCCGGCCGTTCGAGACCGAATCACCGTCCGCATCCCTCGTCAAGTCAATCGTCCGGTCGCTGCGCAGGTCGCGCACGCGCAGATTCCCCTTGTCGGAGTAGAGAATATGCTGTCCGTCAGGCGACGTGTTGTCAGGCTTGTCAAACCTGTCAGACCCCTCTCTACCAGGTGATTTCAGCACCGTGCGTTCGCCGCTGGCGGCATCATAGCGTACTCGCACCCGCTCATTGGAGCCGGGACCCGGCTCCATAACTGTATAACCCGAACTATCAGGAAGCCAGTCCGCACTAAATCTCTTGGCGCGGAATTCCCCCCGATCGTATATCGCACGCAGGCGCGACTCAGCTTCTTTCAAAAGCAATGCTTTGGAGTCCTGGCCGTGAGTCTCAGGTACGGCCACAATGCCGACAAGGCAAAAAATGGCGAAACAAGCAACACTCATATTTGTTCTCATACGTGTCTCCCTGTAAACATCAACAAAGGCTTCTACAAGAATCCCTTTTTTCACAATTTGCTTCTATTCGCCATCCGGAGCATCAAACCTTCGTCAAGTCTGCTCCCGGAGGCGATGGGATTTCGTGCAGGATGGTTCCGCCTTCGAGGCCGTCGTGTCGTTTGGTCAGTTGTACGGGTGAGGGCTTCTCTCGGGTGAATTTGATCCCCCGGCCGGTGATGATTTCTTTCTGCTCTCGGATGAAGTCCACGTACTGAAGCAAGGCCCAGGCGCTGTTGTCCCATCGCATCTGGTAGCCCCTTTGTTGGGCCTGCCTTTCCATCATCAGGCGCTTGTGCTGGTTGAAGACCACATAGTCCAGGGCCAGAGCGATCTGCGGCACCGACGCCTCTCCCGGATCGACGAGGATGCCCCGTGCGTACCTGCCGATGATCACGCCTTCGGGACATTTCTTGTTCGAGTGAATCAACTCCCGAGCATACAGGGACTTGGTCACAATGGCGACGCGGCCGGAGCCGAGCGTATCGGCCAGGATGCCGCTCGATACTTGCTGCATATTCAGATAGGGCAGGAGCATGACGTTGGTCGCCCCGTACAGCTCGACCAGCGTGGTTTCGTCCAGAAAGGTGTCGAGGAAAACGACGTCGTATTTATCGAAGTCCACCCCGCGCAGCTCCTTGGCCTTGCACCAGGAGAGTTTCGCATCGTCCAGCGCCCCGGCCAGAATCGCCTGGTATTGCCGGAAAGGCTCACCGCGATCGGCCTTGACAAACTCCGGGTGACATTGGCCGGCGATCAGACAAACGATGTTTTTTCTCTGGGCCTCCGTACAGGAGTCGGCCAGAAACTTTCCATAACCCCGTATGCCGTATTGAACGCCTTTGTCCGGGGAGAGCAGGCCGATCGTGGCAACAAGAAAACGGTTCTCCAGCCCGTGCTTGCGTTTGATTTCGAGCCGGTCAAACTGCGAGCGCTGCTGCATCCGGATGCCGTGGTCGATATGCTTGAGCTTGGCATGAGGGATTCCGTAGGTGGGCGATTCGAGAATGTGAATGGCGCTTTCGGTGGTTACGATCAGGCCGTCGCTGAACGAGGCCAGGTCCAGCAGCACCTTCTTCTGATGCGGGTCGGGATTGTTCAGGACCGTATGCAGATAGACAACGGCGATCAGGCCGTTCTGCGTGAAGATCTTTGCCATTTTGACAAAGTTCGTTCCCTGACCGTCCTGACCGTCGTCACCCGGGTCCAG
>DATKWR010000466.1:0-5794 GCA_035529475.1 Sedimentisphaerales bacterium
ATACCGGTCCTTGTTATCGCGGAAACATGTTAAATATGCTGTACCCGCACCCGGCGTGGTGGAGATTAAATTAGGCGACACAACAATGGCCGGATAATGCCATAGCGTACGTGCATCAATGTCGTTTATTCCATTACGTTCGAAAGTGGTATTATACAAAAACATTTTTTCCCAATGCCGGTTCGGCCAATAATTGATGTCCGGTTCGCGTGAGGCAAAAACGATTGCCCGGCACATGGCTGCCCCAAGCTTGGCCCCCTGATCCAGGATCTGCTGCATGCGTTTATCCGGATTGAAAGGTTTTCCTTTAATAATACCTAATGTGGCCAATCGCCCAAGCTGCTCAGCTCCGAATAGTTCCTTTGGTTCGTATTGAATAATTTCATTCAGCAGTTCAAACGCAGAACCATCTTCCGGCGGCAACGAATTGAGACCGATACCGGCTGTGTTGGTGCAATTACCCTGACGGGGTCCAGTTGCAAGCGGGTAGATTTTCAAGTTCTGTTTGAACCATTCGGTGGCCTTATCGCCGACGCCGATATCACCCCAGCCTCGCATCATCGCCCAGATTCGGTAGCTCGGAGACTTGACCACAAAATAGCCATCAGGGGTTTTGCCATTAAAACCTGGAGGCAGGAACAGGAACTTGCCGCCTTTACCTTTGTCAGGCCCGACAACACCAATATCGGTTAAGAATTTAAAAGCTGCATCATTCACGGTGCCTAACATGCCCGGCGGAACTTCTACCACCGTGGGGCCGTCGACCTTCAGATCGAGGGAGGCAACCGCGTATACCGTGGAGTTATTTCCGGTCAGATACAGTTCGGTGGGCGTCAGACCAGGGCTTGGATGTACGCCTATATCGGATGAGTTCTTAAATCCAAAATCCCGAATCTGACCCTTGATGATGGCGTGCACAGACAGCGCCGGAAAAAAGTCCATATAAGCTTGCGTCGCACGCTGTAAATCCATTTCATCATAGATTTTCCTAACCGATTCTTCGGTGGGAAAAGCCTCGAGTTCGAACTTCAATGTGCCAAAGCTGGTCTTTATCTCATCCGGGGCCGGTTTGAAATCTTTGTTGGTTTGTTTGGGGCCGGCAGTTTTAAACAAATTCCTGTTTTCCTGCGCCTGAACCGTCATAAAACCAGCCATGATAAGGCATGTTAACAATACTTTGAAAACTTTTGATATTTTCATTTTACTTTTTCCTTTCTGATTTACGCAGAGGGCGGAAGGTATCACCCTCCGCCCCCTGTGAATTCTTCTTGTTCATTACCTCACCAACTCAATCTCACCCGGCCGCCAAGTCTGGTCGATCCAAGGTTGGAGTGGGCCATAGATACGCAGGGCAATGAACCAGCTTTTTCCGGGAATGGTCTGGAGCCAGTTGCCCTCCATGCCTTTCGGGGCTTTCGGGGAAAAGTAAATATCCATCGATCCGTCGGGATTGGTTTTAATGCCTTTATCCTGACTTCCAAGGGTAGGGAACTGCTGATCGGTCTGCAGCTGTGAACGGGTCTGGGTGTCATACATGGTGATGGCCCAGAAATCCTTGGCTGGCGGATTCGGCGGTACGTGTAGTTTATAGGTCTTGGAACCGTCAAATATTTCGCCATTCGAATCGAGCAGTCCCATGGAGTAGTCGGAGCCTTTTCCAGCAACGGTCATGGCCATGGCTGGGGAAACACAAATGTAGCCGAAGTGGAAGAGCACTCGCGGATCCAGGCGATAAGCGCCGTTGCGGGTGAAGGTGGTATCTTTGTCGGCATAGGCCGTAACCCAGGCTTCACTATCCTTAAAGGTTAAATTGCCGGGATCACGCGGGAAATAGCTGATCGCACGGGCGGCACCATTGGCAATCGCCATGGCATCGTTCAGGATTTTTTTCATGCGAGCATCGGGATTGAAGGGCTTACCTTTTTCAATACCAATGGCAGCCATCATGCCTTTCGCTTCCGGTCCGAGATAATCAGCTGGCTCGGTCTGAATCAGCGCATGGAGTTTTTCGAAAGCACTGTAGTCGTTGGGAAGAACGGTCTGAACGGTTGTACCTGAAATATTGATGAACTCCATTGCGGGGGGATTGTCCTTAGCTGAGTAAGGATACACTTTCAGAGTGTTGCGGATATTTTTGGAAGCAGCAGGGATCGCCTTATCAAGCGGCATGCTCTTGTCGAGATATCCGCGCATAAATACCCAAACGCCACTGGTTTTGGAAGGAACGACAAAGTAACCATCAGGCACGTTTCCTTTATAACCTGGAGGCAGGACGAGGAATTTTCCGCCCTTTCCTCTATCCGGCCCAGCCACACCGAGATCGGTCATATACTGAAAGGCCATATCGTCAAGAATGCCGAGCATTCCGGGCGGAAGGTCGATGACGGTCGGACCGTCTTTGAACAGGTCCAGAAAGCCGACAGCGTACATTGTGGAGGTGTTGCCGGTCAGCACGTGGGACTTCGAATCCATCAGGCTGTCCCAAATACAAATCTTGTTGCAGGTATCGGCACCTATGGCTGCCTGTCCTTCGCGCAATGCATTAACCGAAAGGGCAGGGATGGAATTCAAATATACGTTTACTGCACGTGAAGTGTCAAGATAGTCGTAAATCGCTTTCGTGCTTTCTTCTGTCGGAACCCCATCAAAATATTTCAGGGTGCCGATGGAGGTTCTCACTTCATCCGGAGCCGTGATCGACGCCGGGATGTCGGTGGTCATCTTCATTTTAGGCGGTTGCTGGGCACATCCGGGCGCCGCAAATGCGCTGATCAGAATCAGTACAGCAACCAACAGAGTGATTGTTTTTGTCGTTTTCATTTTGTTTTCCTTTACATAAAACCAATAATATTTCATTGACGTTGTTCACATGGCCGCATGCTCTTTCTTACGCAAAGTCAGGCTGTTCAAGACTATCGAAGCTTTCTTATCATAATTGCAAAACTCTCTCCGTCAGGTTGAACCGGCCGGTGGATGCACATAAATTCCCTAAAATCCATATCCTAATGTGAGGCCAAAAACAAGCGACTCGTCACCATCCACAAAGTCGACGTTAAATTCAGGCATAACAATCCATCGTTCAGATAGTTCGAACTCGTAGCCCACCCCAGCGCGAAAGAGAAACTCGTCATCGCCGTGTCGGTGTTCTAACCCGGGAGCAAGGGCGAACCGGAATCCTTCATAAGGGTGTATAAACAGCGGGACGCCAACACTCCACTTGTCGAAATCGCCGGCAGCATATTCGTAGAAGCCACCCATACCCAAAAGTTCTGAAAAGCGGCGTTCGTAAGTGAAACCAATAGTGAAACCATCCTCACTTTCATGGTGTGCGTCTTCATGAGTGTTGCCTAAAAAGACCTCCAACATATTAAGGTGATAATGCCCGGAGTCTTGGTGTATTTCGTGAGTCTGCTCAGAAGCGAAAAGTCGAGGTGCTGTTATTGCCAAACATACTGCACTGACCAGGACAATCTTCCAATGTATACACATACTCAAGCAGACATTTCCGCGATAAACCTCAACAACTCCAGAATCTTTAATTACGCTCATGGTTTTCTCTCTTTTTTCGTTAAATTTAATGACCTCAATATTGGAGCTTTCTTTCCATATCCATACGCGGCATTACCCGCGCCTTGTCAACTTTTTCATTTACTACTTCACCAACTCGGGATCACCTGGCATCCATGTTTTATCGAACCAGGGATCGAGCGGGCCGTAGAGGCGGAACAGCATGTTCCAGCCCTTCCCCGGAACGGTCTGGATCCAGTTACCTTCCTTGCCCGACGGTGCTTTGGGGCCGAAGTAAACGTCATACGAACCGTCGGCGTTCTGCTCTACCCCCTTGTCCACGCTGGCGACGCCCGGGAATTGCTGATCGGTCTGCAGCTCGGACCGCGTCTGGTTGTCATACAGGGTGAAGGACCAGAAGTCCTTGCACGGCACGTTGGGTGGCAAGTGCACTTTGTAAGTCTTGCCACCGTCGAAAGCATTTCCAGCGGCATCAAGATAGGCCACGGCATACTGTGAGCCCTTGCCCACCATTTTCATGGTCATCGCCGGCGTGATTCCGGTCGCGTAGAAATGGAAGTACGACCGGGCATCCAGTAGACGTGCTCCGTTGCCCAGGAATTCATGACTGCCACCAATGAACGGCGTGTTCCATGTGCGCTCGCCGGGGAAGAAGTACCACGCATCCCCTCTCGGCCGCGAAGCCAGCGTACGAACCGTAACACCTCCCACATCGGCCGCCTCAGTGAGGATTTTCTTCATCCGCGCATCAGGGCGGAAGGGCTTACCCTTTTCGATGCCGATGGCTGCGAGCAGTCCCAGGATCTCCGGATTCTCGCCATTGCTGGGCTCGGCTTGCACAACGTCGTTGATCTCCTCCCAGATTTCATAGTCCATGCTATGGATCGTGTTGTGATACTTGCCGGAGACGTTGATGAAGTTCATCTTCGGCGGGTTGTTCTTCTGCGAAAGCGGGTACACGCGGAAGATCTTCTTGGTCGTGTTGACGGCGGGGGCGCAGTCACCGTTCACGGGGAAGCCGCGCCAGATCACCCAGTTGCCGTAGGTCGTCGTGCGCGCCACATGGTAGCCTTCCGGCACGTCCCCGTCATAGCCGGGAGGCAGGATGAGGAACTTGCCGCCCTGCCCCCTATCCGGGCCCACGTTTCCAAAATCGGCAACGTAATGGAACCAGTGATTGTCAATAATGCCGAGCACGTTGGGCGGCGTCTCAAGGACCATTGGCTCGTCCTTCAACTCAAGCCACATGACCATGTAGATGGACACCGTATTGGGCGTCAACCACAGCGCCTTGGAGTCCATCTGGTTCTCAAACAGCAGTGCCGTCGTATTCGCCGGCCCAAATGTAAGAAGCCCTTTGCGCATCCCGGACATCGACGCGATCGGGATGCTGGTAAGGTAGGCCTGTACTGCCCGCTGAAAATCGAGGTTGTCGTAGATCTTCCGGGCGGTTTTTTCATCCGGCACACCGTCGAATGATGTCAACGTGCCAATCCGCGTCTGGAGCTTGTCCGGCGTCGCGATTCCCGCCGGGATTTCAGTTGTCATTTTCATTTTGGGCGGCTGCTGGGCACATCCGGGTGCCGTAAAGGCATTCATAAGAATCAGCACAGCTACCAACAGAGTGATTGTTCTTGTCTTTTTCATTTTGCTTTCTCCTTTCTCTTTGCCTTCTGCCAGGGGCGGTTCGCAGTGCCAGCCGCCCCTGGAAAGATCTTTTCTATGAACTACTCCACCAGCTCGAGTTCGCTCGGCCGCCAGGTCTTGTCGATCCAAGGGCCAAGCGGGCCGTACATGCGGAGGATGATGAACCAGCTCTTGCCCGGGATGGTCTGCATCCAGTTGTTCTCCTTGCCCTCCGGCGGCTTCGGAGAGAAGTAGATGTCACATGACCCGTCGCTGTTGCTCTTGATTCCCTTGCTCTGGCTTCCGAGGGTCGGATAGGCTTGGTCAGTCTGGAGCACCGAGCGGGTCTGGCAGTCATAGATCGTCACCGCCCAGAAGTCCTTGGCGGGAGGATTCGGCGGCAAATGAAGCCTGTAGGTCTTCGAACCGTAGAGCGGCTGGTGCTCTGCGTCCAAACCTGCGATGCCGTAGTCCGATCCCGCACCCGCGCGTGTCAGCGCCATGGCGGGCGTGACGCATATAGCGTTGTAGTGCATCCACAAGCGTCCGTCCATCCGGCGTGCACCGTCCGTAAGGAACTCTGTGTTCTTCTCCGGAAATGCCATAATCCATTCGCTGTCGGTCTCCGGATAGATCCGGT
>DATKWR010000467.1:0-8733 GCA_035529475.1 Sedimentisphaerales bacterium
AGTGACATCGCCTCTGTGGATGAAGCAACGGCAGATGTCACCGGCGAAGAAGTTACGGTCTCGCTCGGCCAGGCAAAGATCACGTTCAACACAACGCAAGTCGCAGGCGCCATCGACCTGAACGACCAACAACACCCGTTCTCAGGGCAAATCGTGCCTTGACCGAACGCGTGGAGCCTATCTCGATACGCAATTTGTCATTCTGAGCGCAGCGAAGAATCTCTTGTTGGCGATGCCCAGACCCTTCGCTTCACTCAGGGTGACAGTCTTGAGATAGTCGGTTTGTCCGACAAGGGGTGATTTTCTAAATGCCCGGCCACAAACGTCTGGCATCGAGCCCTAATCCGAAACAGCCCGCGGCCCGACGGTACTGATGTCGATGGGTCTGAAGCCGAGAGCCAGCGCGGGCGATTCGGGCCTCAGTCTGAAATCAAATCTCTCGGCGTCCACGAACAGAGGATCCGCATAAACCGAGTGGGCGTCTTTTCCCGTCTTGCGCCATTGCTCGAAGGTCAAACCATTGAACTGAACCTCGTCAAGCTTCAGAGCCGGGTTGTAATAAACGTTCCAGTCCATCTCGAACGTGCTGGTCACCTCCCGGTTTCCGCCGGCGTTCTTAGGGTGAAAGTAAAATGTGTAAGCCTTGTCGCGCCAGTTCTTGTCCAACAGGACGCCCTGCTTCCAATAGACGATGTTGTTCTCGAAGAATACGCTTTTGTGCGGCTCGACCCGACTGCGGCTCAACTGCTGCAACCGGCCGAACGCGAAGATGTTGTTCCGGACCGTCACTTCCTTGCAGTAGTGGATATTGTAGCCGGCAAACTTGGTGTTATAGACGACGTTGTTCTCGATGAGAATATGCGTGGAACCTTCGTCGTCGTAGATTCCCCAGCCGCCGTACTGATTCGCGTTCACGTCATGGATGAGATTGTTTCGGATCGCGGTGCCGGGGGAAACACCCAGCGTATAAACAGCCCCCAAATCCGACAACAGGCCTTGGCCGATGTCGTGGATGTGATTGTACTCGATGACGTTATCCCGGCTGATGCTGCGCTGATACCCCCAGTTCCAGCCAATCGAAACGCCGGTGTACCAGCCGTGGTGAATGTGATTGTGGGCCACGCGGTTGCCGTTGGTGTTCATCAACAAGATACCTACGGCCGAGGGGAATTCATCGCCGTAGTGAGCCAGGACGTTGTCCTCGATGACGTTATGGCCGGTCCTTGTCAGGGGATGATCCTTCTCGGTCCCGCCATCGACGCGAAAGCCGCCTGCGCCGATATGGCTGAGCTCATTATGACTGAAGCGGTTATTGGCGCAGCCCTCGGAAACTTCAAAGGCGAACGTCCCGATGTTGCTTACCGTGCAATGGTCAAATGTGCAATCGCGTACTCCCCGAAGGCTGATCGCCGCCGGGACGCTGGCCGAACCCTGCCTGTCGTTTGAATTGCCACGCGGCAGGTCCCAGTTGGTGTACATGAAGGTCAGATTCTTTATCGCGATGTGCTCGACGAAGCTGCGCTCCAGCGGTTCGCCTTCAAAACGCATGAACGCAGGCGCCAGCGGAGCGATGACCTCCGCCGTGGTCATATCCTCGCCCGGTCTGGGCATGTAGTACAGCACGCCGTTCGTGCGGTTCAGGTACCACTCGCCAGGCCGATCCAGGCCCTCGAAAACGTTCTCCACGATGTACCGGGCGCCGGCGCTCGTGAAATCGTCGGTGAACACCTTTCCGGCTTTGTGCTTGAACGTCACGATATTGGTCTTGGTATCAATCGACTCTATGGGCAGGTGCGAATCCGTCCAGAAGTGATAAACGATGACTTCGACATCTGCGAGGTTCTGCCAGTTTGGATTCAGGTCGCCCGGCGCGAATTCAAACCGCCGGCAATCCGTATGGTAGGGAACCTCGCGTCCGCCGTCGGGAAAACCGGCAACCCGGAGAAAACCCTCGTTGGGGATTCGTGCGCGCGGGCGTTTTTGCCCGTTGACGAAAAGCTGCCGGAATCTCCACGTCCCTGCCTTTACATCGGGCAGCTCCACGCTCCATATCCCCTCTTTGAATTCCTTCCAGCCGGAGATTCTCCGGCCCCCGCTTATGATGGGTTTCTCACTTTCGTATGCGGTGTACGCAATGGGCGTCTCAAGCGTCCCCGAATCTTCCGGCGTAAGAAGCACTTCATCCGCCAGAAGGTGCACGCCGCCCCGAAGATACACGGCGACCGCTCCGTCAAGCGGGCCACTTCTCTTGAGGCCGCGTATGGCATCCCGGGCACGTTCAATCGTAGCGAACGCCCGCGCAGGCGATGTCCCATCGGCTGTGTCGCTGCCGCCCGGCGAGACGTAGAACGCGGTCCCCTCCGCGGCCCTTGAGGCCACACCAAGAATCAGACAAGCACCAACAAGAAACGCCCGTATGAATTTGCGTCCAGCAGTTTTGTTCATTATCTCTCCCGTAGGGGCAACCCTATGTGGTTGCCCCATTCATAGGGCGGCCACATAGGGCCGCCCCTACTCCTAAATCTCCGTCCACTTTCCCGGATTCGGGACAGGGTAAGCGCCCTTGGCATCGGCCTGCACCGGTGCGGGGCTGTCGGCCGTCAAGTCCGCCACGTTCGAGCAGAACTTGAAGTTCGACGCCATCATCTCGTCCCATGTGATGACTTTACCCGAGTGGATCGCGGCTCGTCCCATGATCGAGGTCAGATTGGTGAACGCCGCCCGCCGGACTTCGTTGTGAGGCTTGTCTTTGCGGATGGCATCCAGCAGCACGTCCCACTCGACCTGGTAAGGACTCATTTGCTCCTTCTGAGGCCGCCACGTGATGGTGTCCTTGGTCATCCGCTGGTCCTGATAGATCTGCACGGTCGGCGCGTGGACGTTGCCCGAGAATTGCGCGCCGCACTTTGTCCCGTGGACGAACGTGGCGAATTCATTCTTGCAATTCTGCCACGACCGGCTGTTGACCATCGCCTTGGTCCCATCGGGGAAGGTGTATTCAATGGCGTAGGTGTGCAGGTTCTGGCTGCAATCGGTGCTGCCGGGCTCGCGTCCGCCCATGCCCTCGGCCGAGATCGGCCAGGCGTCCTTGATCCAGCAGCATTCGTCCACCTGGTGAATCATCATCTCGATGAACCACGCCGACGAGGTCCAGAGAAAGAAATAGGGGCGTCTGATCTGCCAGAGCAGCTCGCTTTCGCCCCCCGGGAACGGTCCCATTCGCGAGCCGGGATCCATGCGATAAGCGCGGATCAGTTGGACCTGGCCCAGCGCGCCGTCGCGGATTTTCTCGATCAAAGCCTGCCTGGCGGACGAGTGCCGGCACATCAGCCCGCACCCGATTTTGAGGTTTTTCTGCCGGGCCGCCTCGCCAAGACAAAGAATCTCCTGCGTCCCTCCCGGGTCCGGTGCGAACGACTTCTCCATGAAGACATTGACACCCTTTTCGACCGCATACTTGACGTGCATGGGCCGGAAGGCCGAGTGGGTGGCCTGGATCATGACGTCGCCCGGACGCAGGCAATCGATGGCCTTGCGATAGGCATCGAAGCCAAGAAAACGACGCTCCTGCGGCACGTCGATGCGTTCGCCGAATTGCTCGCGCAGGGCCTTGTACGATCTCGTTTGTTTGTCCTCGAAAACATCGGCCATAGCGACGAGCCTGGTTGGTCCGGTCGTCGAGGAGAGGGCGTTTCCGGCCGCCCCGCTGCCGCGGCCTCCGCACCCGACCAGCGCCAGCCGGATCGTGTTGTCCTCAGAGGCGTAAATTCGAGACAAAGCGACGCCGGTCAGGACCGAACCGGCCGCCGTCTTTCCGCTTTGTGCGAGGAACTCCCGGCGGGAAGACTTCTGAGGTTCCGCTTGCGACGATTTCAAAGTCTGATGTTTGGCGTATGATTTCATGACTGCTCCTTCAAACAGGTTATCAGGTTACCAGGGCATCAGGTCGTGGCTATCAGGATATCAGAGTATCAGGATGGCTTGCGTCTTGCAAGCATCTATGTGAGACCTTATAATCGCTCGGCTCGGATAATAAGAAGGCATAGAAGAATGCTGTCCCGCAATATTGAAATGGTATGAGGTTTCAGGGAAAATGACGGAAAGCCAGAAGGTATCGAAGTTTAGTAAGCTCCTTGAGGACATGGAGAAACAGGTCGTGTGCTGCGAGGAGCTTGATCCGGGGGCCGGAGCCGAAGCGCGGCCGGCATTTCTTGAAGTGTGTTTGAGCGGCACGGCGTTAATCGCCCGGCTGCTTCAAATAGCCCCGGACGTCGTCGGCAAATCCCGGCGTCTCAAAGCCCTGCCGCAGCTCGACGGTGACGATCCGTCGGCGCTGGAGTCGCCCGCAACGAAGGAAAACTCGAAGCGGTCAGCACAAATCTGGGGACAGACCCTCGAGCTGACTGCGGGGTTGCAGGGAGCAGCAAAACTCTGTGCCTCTCTGGTTCAGGAGAAAAAGACTTGGTCCAAAGAGCAGGACGAGCGGACTGAGCTCAAGGGAGCCAGTCAGAAGCTAAGCGGATTTCTGCTCTATGATTTGCTGGATATCCTCGCCGAGTACGAACCGGAGGAGCACGCCGCGCTTCGCCTGCAGGTGGTATGTTCGTACTTGAAAGAATTGCGTGTGGAGTTTCTCTGGGATGCTCACGTTCGCGGCCCCTTCCGGGCCGATACGATCCCAAGTCAGTGCAAATTCGAGAACCTGTCCGATAATCTCAAGGGGCAGCTCGTTGCGATACATGGGGGCCATCAGTACGAATTCACGTTCGAGACCGCCGACGGTGGAAAGTTTGAATGCCTTGTCAACAACACGGGTTTGGAGAACTATAGGGCGATTCTGTACAGCATCTGGGACCGAACGACCGGCAAGCTGTCCTCTCACCCAAGGGATGGTTCCGCCGCATGGGCGTTCACGGAGCATGAGTGCATCCAGAACCTCGAAGCGTATGCCTGCCTCATTACAGATCTGCTCAAGCCGTTCTCGCCCCTTGCGGACTACAGCGAATGCGCCAGAGCGATCCGATCACTGCTGCGAAAAGGCCGAGGGCGATGGACTAAGATGAGCCACATTGAGTGGTCCTATCTGGACGAGTTTGACAGACTCATTGCCGAGCTTGACACCAAACCCAAGCCGTATCAGCTCGAAGCGTGAAATCCGGCTTTGCGAACCGGCATCCTCACGCCTGATCCGTGCAGAACTGCGAAAAGGAAAAAAGGAGAAAGCCCCTGCCTTTCGGGAGCAAGCGGTGAAGGAAGCAGGGGCTCGAAGCATGGAGGAGGCTATGATGACTCCGCACTATGAAAGAACCGTGTTTTTTCCTTCTTTATGCTATGATAAGAACTGAGCCTTAACGGTCAACCTCGTAAAATTACCGGTTCTGAGGTGAAAATCTAACAGGTGGATGGACTTTGGGATTTACGATTTTCGATTGCCGATTTTCGATCTTCAATCGGCAACCGGCAAAATCCTCTACGTTGCCTACTGATCTTTCAACCAGACTGATGAGTTGAGCGTGCGACGACGGTCGCCTTCGGTCGAATCGCCTGCATCGCGGTTTTCGCGGGCATAATATGGGACTGCCGTCAACGCAGAGCCGTCCGCCCAGGTGCCTCTGATAGCCATCACGCCGCCCAGCAAATCGCCCTTCCACTCGGCGGTCAGGGCAGACTCGGGGGGCAGGACGCCGTCAATGTTCTGGTCAACGCTCTCGGCGGCGTAGATCAGCGGGCCATAGCGCAGGGCTGCCCGGCCGGCCGTGGCGGCGATCTTGTCACTGCCTTTGATTCTCTGGACCTTCATCGGCAGCACCAGGTCGATCTTGTCACCCGCCTTCCAGTTTCGGTGGATCACGGCGTAACCCTTTTCGATGCGTGGAGCAATCTCAGAACCGTTGACCGAGATTGACGTAATGCCATCGGACTGCGGCGTGCCTGTGTAGAGATCGCTGACGCTGCGGTTCGGCATTCGGATATTGATGCTGAAGCTCTTTGCCTCCGCCGGATTGACGGTGATGGAGACCTGGCCGCTCCAGGGATAATCCGTCGCCTGGACCATTTGGACATCGGTACCCGCCACGTTCTCCACCGTCACGGTGCTCCCGATGAAAAGGTTGACGTAAATGCCGTCATCGCTGCTGGCGTACATCCATGTGGGCAGCATCAGCAGGACCCTGGGAATGTTGCCTACGCAGCAGGGACAGACGTGCCACGGATATCTTTGCCCGCCCGAATCCAGCGGATTCTGGTAATAGAAGTTCTTGCCTTCCAAATCAATCGAGCCAAGCAGCGCATTGTAAAGCGTCTCCTCGTACAGGTCCGCAAATTGGGCGTCGTGATACGTCAGATTCAATTTATGCTGGAAGAAAACCTCGCCGCAACTGGAGCAGGACTCGCAGTACCCATTTTGACGCAGCGAGTAGTTGGGACCGAACCCTTCCGAGGTCTCGCCGCTGCCGACGCCGCCGGTGAGGTAATACTTGCGGTTGACGATGTTGTCCCAGAGCGACATGACGGCGCTGCGGTAGTCGGTGTCGCCGGTCTCCAGGGCGACGTCGGCCATGCCCGCGTAGGAATAGACGGCGCGCACGGCGTGCCCGACGGCTTCGTACTGCTGGACGACCGGCACGTGGCTCTGGTCGTATTCCGTGCCATCGCTGCGGCAATCCAGCAGGAATTTTGCCAGTTTGATATACTTGTCGCCTTTGCCCCGGCCCTCGATTTGACTGACGAATCGCCCAAACCGCACCAGGGCGATTTCCATAGCCTGGTGGCCGTCGTACCATTGCTTCTTCGGGGCCGGGCCGAGATGGCTGTCCCAGCAATCGGCGAGCTTCTTGGCCGCATCATAGAGCCTCGCGTCGGCCTTGTCCGTCATCAGATAATGGGCCACGGCCGCATCGAGGAAATAGCCGGCGACGTATCCCTCGTGATCGCCTCTATACCTTGGCGACCAGTGCTCCCGGTCGCTCAGCGTAAAAGCTGTCTGAAGGTAGCCGTCGGGCTCCTGAGCGGCCAGGATCCTGGGAATCCAGTCCTCCAGTGTCGCTTTCATGGCTTGCTGGGCTTTGATGATTTCCTGGTCGCCCCGCGGATCGACCATAAGGGCGACGCATATCGCCTCAATCGTGTTATAGACCCAGGCGTTGGAGAATACGTAGCCCCTGTGGCGTTCGTGAGGCTTGCCCGCCAGCTTGTTGGCGGCATCGAGAAAGTTGTTGATTCCGCCCTCCTTCACGTTCGGGTCGGAAATCTTCTCAATGCAATGCGGAATCCAGTTCACGATCAGGGCCTTTGCCCGACCGTTCCAGAGCGGGCTGTCGATCGTATATCGCTTCGTATCCACCAACCTCAGGGGCGTGGCGGGTGGGGGCGAGTCCACCTTGACGGCAAGGGTAGAAGAGCCGCTCAACGGTCCCCTGGCCGCCGTCAGTCTCAGCACGTAGTCCCCCGGCGCCGAGAACGTTGCGGTCGTAACGGCTGCGCCGGCGTCCTCGAACGTAACGCCTCCGGGGCCGGATACTTTGCTCCAGGTCACCACCGGCGCAGCGCCCTTGCCCGCCAGCGTCTTGATCGTCCCGTTCAGGTAGGTCTTGCCGCCTAACATGACTACGCGATCGACGCCCGCCTCGACTTTCGGCGGAAAGTCGGGCGATTTGCCTGAGTCATAGACCTTCCATTCCAGGATGCCGGTCGAATAGGTCCCGTTCGAATCAATTTCAAGCCTGAGCCGGCAGGTTGCCACCTCGTCAAAGGCCGTGGTGTTATATTGATTTTCCGCCACGCCCAGACCCGATGGATTGCTCACCTGGGAGAAATCCTGCCCATCCCAATACAGCAGCCGGCAGGCCACGGGCAGACGGACGCCGCGCCGATCATCCCACCAATACACGTCGATCTTGCGCGTGCTGATGGGCCCGCTCCAGTCATACTGCACCCACTGAGTGCCCGTCCTATTCCAGTTGCCGCAGGATCCGCGGCGCCTGTCACGCGAGCTTTCGGGATCGTATTGGTCGTTGAGTGCGGCCAGCGACGTATCACCGGAGACATAAGAGGCGGATGCTTCCGCGACGACAGCCAGATTCACACCCGAAGCCGCCTGAGCCAGCGTTGGCCCCGAACATACAACGATGATGCCGATTGACAGCATCGACACAAAATGATTCTGCAACAGTGTCTTCATAGAAATGCTCCTTCGTCTATAGTGCCATTCAAGAGCCGATCTTTGTTCGCAGCGCCTCCAGGGCCTTCATCAGAGGGCCGATTCTTATGGCCGTCTTGTACACCAGTATGTTCTCTGTGATACTTGCCTCTTCCCGAAGGGATTTCTCCAGGACGGCCAACAGCATTCCGGGCTGCCTGAATTGCCGGAGCACCTCGCGTTTGTGGGCCAGATACTCCGGCGTCCAGAAGCCGACGATCTCCAGGAATGCCTCGGTACCATCGTGATGGCGAAAGGTAAAGTCCGGAACAAAGGTCCTCTGGCGGTCGTAGAGGATGTCACCTTCCCGAATCAACCGCCAGCCATCGCGTTCCTGTCCGAACTTATGGGCAAAACTCTCTTCCAGAGCCGAATCGAATTCCTGCGGCGAGGGCAGATGGCTGGTGAACCCGTCGCGGTCACAGATATCCAGTTTCGCGCTACCACCCCATGGCGTCTGCACGATGGCCGACATTTTCCAGCCCTTGCACGCCAGCAGCGCCGGCAGGAATTTTGCAAAGTTCACGCCATAGCGG
>DATKWR010000468.1:0-10116 GCA_035529475.1 Sedimentisphaerales bacterium
GCGGCGCCGAGGTCCCCGGGGACCTGAAGATCGACGGTGTATCCATCGCTCCGCTTCTGCTCGGGAAAGCCAAAGATTCCCGCCGTCAATGGATTATGGCCCTGGGGCACGGAGAGGCCAGGCTTGACGAGAAAGGTGTGCGAGGGCAGGTCGATTACACCGAACGGGTCATTCGCGACAAACGGTACAAAGTGTGGGTGAACGAGCAGCGGAAAATCACGCAGCTTTACGACTTGCAAACTGATCCTTTGGAGCAGAAGAACCTGATCGAAAGCGCAAAGTCCGAACATTTAGCTGCGATTGAGAAGTTTCAAGCCGTCGTCGATACCATGCCCGAAAAGGATGCACGGCCCGGATACACGCCGCGTAAAGCCAATCCGTGGGGAAAGAAATTGCCGAACAAGGCCTGAGAACATAAATAAACCACTGCCACAGGAGGTTTGACGAACCATGAGAAAAGAATTGGGATTAGCACTTGTTTTGCTGGTGATAACAGTCGCCGCCGCGCCCGGAGCTGAGTTCTTTGTCTCGCCGGATGGCAGCGATGCCGATCCCGGGACGATGGCCCAACCTTTCGCCACAATACAGCGGGTTCAGCAAGCCGCTCGTAACGTCGCCGGCACCGAGCCGGTCACCGTCAATTTACGCGGGGGGACATACTACCTGGCCGAGCCGGTCGTTTTTACTCCGGAGGATTCGGGAACGCAGGACAACCCCGTCGTTTACAGGGCTTACGAAAAAGAACAGGTCAGAGTAAGCGGCGGCCGGCGATTGCCGCTTCAATGGCAAGAGTACAAAGCCGGCATCCAAATGGCAAAAATCGACAGGCCGATTATCAATTCGAATTCCTTCGATCAGCTCTTCGTCAACGGGCAGCGCCAGCAGATGGCGCGCTTTCCCAATCGCAATCCGGATGCTTACGTATTCGACGGCGTGACTTCCTACGAGAATCTTTGCCGGCGCGCGGAGGACTGGAAGAACCCGCAGACCGGCTTCATGCACGCGATCCATATACACCGCTGGGGGAGCATCCACTACAGGATTACCGGTTTCGACCGCGGCAATGGCACGCTCAACCTTGAAGGCGGCCTGCAGCAGAATCGCACGGCGGATTTTCACAAAGGGCAGGTCATGGCCGAAAATATCTTCGAGGAGCTGGATGACCCGGGCGAATGGTATCTTGATCGCGAGAAGGCCGTGCTGTACTTCTATCCGCCGCCGGGCGTGGACATGCGGACTGCCGTCGTCGAAACCGCCGGCCTGGAAGAACTCTTTTTGTTCCGCGGTTCATCCGAGCGGCCGGTCAGGCATATCAGTCTCGAAGGCATCGAGCTTATCCACACGGCACGAACGTTTCTCGGCAAATACGAGCCCCTCTTGCGCGGTGACTGGTCGATCTGCCGACTGGCCGCCGTGCGGATGATAGGCGCTGAGGATTGCTCGATTCGCGACTGCTTCTTCAACCAGCCCGGCGGCAATGGCGTATTCTTCGACGGGTACAACCGCCGCTGCCAGGTTAGCGGGTCGCGCTTCCACAAGCTGGGCGAAAGCGCCGTATGCGCGGTCGGCAGCTACCGGGCCGTCCGAAGCGGGGCCATAAGCTACGACAATAACTGGCCTGAGGATGACTTTGACACGAAGCCCGGCCCGAAGAGCCCGGACTATCCGAAAGACTGCCGGGTTCACGATTGCCTCATCTATAATATCGGCCGCGTCGGCAAACAAACGGCCGGCGTTTTCATCTCGATGTCCGAAGATGTCACCGTAAGTCACTGCACAATCTTCAGCGTTCCGCGCTCCGGCATTACTGTGAACGACGGCTGCTGGGGCGGGCACGTGATAGAATTCAACGATGTCTTCGATACAGTCATCGAAACCGGCGACCACGGCCCCTTCAATTCATGGGGGCGCGACCGCTACTGGAAAACGCCGCACCACAGCGAAAAACCTTTTCACGATCCGCAGGACAGCAGGGGACAGAAACTTGCGAAAAAACGCGCCCGGCTGGACAACTATAAAACCACCATCATTCGCAATAACCGTTTCTGGCACGCCGGGGGACATTCATGGGGCATCGACCTGGACGACGGCTCGACGAACTACTATATCTATAACAATCTGACGCTGGGCTGCGGGCTGAAGCTTCGCGAGGGATTCTTTCGCCGAATCGAGAACAACATTTTCCTCGATTCGATCAATGTCCACGTCTGCTTCGACGACAAAGGCGACATCTTCAAGAACAACATCGTTGTTCTAAGCGAGGGCCGTGCCGCGTATGTGGGAATCCGGGCCAAACCGCTCGACGTCGCGGATTGGGATTACAATCTGTATTGGGCGGGTGACGGGGCTCCTGTAAAATTCGTTCCGGGCTCGGTGGATCCGAAGCTTGAGGGCGTCCGCCAGATGAACCTGCAGCAGTGGCAGGCCGCCGGACTGGATGCTCATTCCATCGAGGCCGATCCGATGTTCGTCGATCCCGAATCGCTCGATTTCCAGGTTAAGCCCGATTCGCCCGCCCGGATGCTCGGTTTCAAAAACTTCCCTATGGATAGATTCGGTGTTATCACGCCAGAGCTGAAAAAGCTCGCCGACGAGGGACACCGCAAATGTAACGGCTACTTGCACCCGGAGATTCTCGAACGCCGCAGGAATACGGGCGAATAAGCTCCTTAAAACGCTGCCGCCTAATCTACGAACATAACTTCCTGGATTGTCAAAGTTTTCGCCGGACCCGATTTGTCGCTACATCAGTTTGGTCTTGCCGGGCATCGATACCGGCCGGACGGGCAGATCGCCGAGCTCGTATTTCTCCGGCGATAAGTCGAGCTTCGAGGCCTTCATGGCCCAGTCCCATTTCAGCGCCCTGCCCGTATATGCGCTTAGCCGGCCCAGGATGACGGTCATCGTGCTCTCGGCAAGCCGCTTGCACTCGTTGATGGGTTTGCCTTCGCGGATGCTCCTGATCAGGTTCGCACACTGGGCCACTTCGCCGCTGTGAATCTCGTCTTCGTATTTGAAGATTTTGTTGCCCTTGACATCTTCGATATATCCTTCGCCCCGGTTGGTACAGATCGCACCCTTGGTGCAGAGGACGCGCTCGCCGATGCGAGGCGTGGAGCCCTTGATCTGAGAGCACATACTCATCACGCGGATGCCGTTGGCATATTCGTACTCGACGGTGAAATGGTCATAGATGTTGCCGAATTCCGGGCCGGTCCGGCATTGCCTGCCGCCCATGCCCAGGCACTGCACCGGGGGCGAGCCGATGGCCCAGTTGATAACATCCATATTGTGCAGATGCTGCTCGACGATATGGTCGCCCGACAGCCAGACAAAGTACGGCCAGCATCGAATCTGCCATTCCATGTCGGACCATCCGGGCTGTCTTTCCTGGAAGTGCCACATGGAGTCGCCCCAGTTCCAGTAAGCCTGTCCGCCGACAATGTCACCGAGCCTGCCGTCATGGACGCGTTTGATAAGTTCGAGATACTGCGGCTGCCATCGCTGCTGCGTGCCAACTACAATGGACAGCCTTTTCTGGTCGGCCAGCTCCGCCGAAGCCATTAACGAGCGTACGCCGACCGGGTCCACGGCACCGGGTTTCTCCATGAAGATGTGCTTGCCGGCCTCCAGCGCCGCTTTGACCATGGGCGGCCGAAATCCCGGCGGAGTCGTCAGCAGCACAACATCCACCTCTTTCATCGCCATGATTTTCTTATAAGCATCGAAGCCGAGAAAGCACGTCTCCGGCGTGACTTTGACTTTGTCCGGTACAGCTTTTTTCATCTGGGCAAGAGAGCTGTCGATTTTGTCCTGGAAAATATCCGCCATAGCAATCATTTCCACACCCTCGGCGGAATTCAGGCAATCGATGGCATCTTTCGTTCCACGGTCGCCGCAGCCTATAATAGCCACCCTCATCTTATCCGAGCCAGCCGCGAAAACCCGGCCGCTTCGTGATACCAGAGCCCCTGCCGAAACAACGGCGCCGGCTTTCAATAAATCCCTTCGTGATATCTGCTTTGTCTGGTCTTTCATCTTTCTTTCCTCGATTAGCTATGAATACGTATGTTATTGCAAAAAATCACTGCAACGAGATTATAAGGCGTGAATGTATTTGAAGCAACAGGAACAATAGTCAATAGTAGTTTTCTTAAACCGCGGATTTCGCAGATTACGCGGGAAAAAATAATCAATAGTCAATAATCAATAATCAATTGTTGTCGGCTTCCCACCACAATCGCGGATAGTCCTGGCCTTCGAGAATCCACCAGATATCCTCGGTGCCGTTGGCCGTCTCGCCCACGAAGTCCCATCCGGCATCGAGGAACGTCTTGGCCGTCTGCATCTCGGCCGTGGTCTTACCTGTGCCGCCGGCACTTGTGGTCTGGCCCGATATCTGGGTGTCCCAGAAGCACGCCTCGACCCCAGCGTAGCTCTCTCCTACGAGGCCACCACCGATGTCAGCACAGGTTACTGATCCTGTGCTGTAGCATGTGGTCACATCACCATTCCAATCCTCTGCCACATAGAACCCCGTATTACTGCCCACGAGCCCACCGACGCAAGAGACGCCTGTAGCACTGCCCCGACTGTAGCACTCGGTCACGTACCCGCCGTTCCTGCCCACGAACCCGCCAACGGCCGAGTCGCCGCTCACCCTGCCGTCGCTGTAGGAACAGGCAATATGCCCTGTAAGACTCGGGTTGTCGCCCACCAATCCGCCAACGTTGTAAGTGCCAGAGACCACGGCGGTGCTGAAACACTGCGCAATGGTCCCGGGTATATCTGGTTGACCGTAACGCGAGATCGCATTGTTCCCGACGAGTCCCCCGACATGATCGACGCCCTTGACCGCACCCGTACTGGAGCAGCGAATCACCATGCCGGTGTTCGACCCTGCCAGGGAACCGATATCGTCGCCGCGACCAACGACGTTGACATCCCCCAGTGCCAAGTATCTGACTTCGGCCGGCGCCTCGATCTGGCCGAAGAGTCCCAGATAGTTTCCACCTTGGATGGTCAGATGAGAGATTGTGTGCCCGCCGCCGTCAAACACCCCTGTGAAGACCGGGATCACCGCTTGTCCGAAGACCGGAACGTTCGGCAAGTTCGGGTCCAAGTTGATGTCCGCACAGAGAACGAAGCTTCTGTCCCACAGAATGCTCGCCTTGCCCAACATGATCAACTGTTCAGGGCTATCGATGCGATAGGGGCTCTCCGCTGATCCACTCCCTTCCAGCCAGTCAATTTCGGGTTCGTGAATGATGTCTCCTGGTGTTCCTTCCCAGGCCAATCTCGGGTAGTCGCGTCCGGGATCCAGGACCCAGTTCGGATCGTTTGAAAAGCCGTTGAGGCCGAGCATGTATGGGTCCATCATCTCGGCTGTGGTCAAGCCCACTCCGCCGTCACTTCCCGACTGGCCGGAGGTCTCCATATCCCAGATACCCGCCAGTACCCCCGCCTTCCTGTAGCCCACGTCGCCCACCAAACCGCCAACATCGTCGTTGCCACCAACCACAGCAGTGCTGTAGCAGCGGACTACGATCCCACCGCTCCCGGCTGATCCGACTAATCCCCCGACAGCCTCCTCGCCATTGGCCGCGCCTCTGGCGTAGCAGTCCGTTACTCTACCGGAAGACAACCCCACCAGCCCTCCGACATACGAATCACCGCTGACCGTGCCGGTGCTGTAGCTCGTGCTGATGCTGCCGTACCAGTTGTCGCCTACGAGGCCGCCGATGCTGCTCTCCCCCCGGACAATTCCCGAGCTGTAGCACCGCCGTACATCCCCATTGTTCTGGCCCACCAGCGCGCCTACGTACATGCCGGAGCCAATGACATTGACGTCTACAACGCCCAAATCCGTGACCTGTGCCCCCGACTCTATGCGCCCCAACAAGCCGAGGCGGCTGTGGCCGCGGATTGTCAGATCGGATATCGTTAGGCCATTCCCATCAAACGTGCCGCCCAACAGAGGCATGACCGCCATGCTCCAACGAACACCCGAGAGTACTATTGGTTCGGCCAACCGGTAGTGAGCGTCAGGGTAGTGGTGAATCATCGCCCCGAGTTCCAAAGCAGAGGATATGATATGCGGGTCTTGTCGCGTGCCGCTACCTCTCAGTGAGGGGGGCGTATAACCATTGAAGATTGCCAGGACGGGATAACCGCCACCCTCCGGCATCTGCCAGGCCTCGTGCAGGCCATTTGGGCTCTCCCCGACGAAGTCCCATCCTGCTTCCAAATAGAGTCGAACATCGCGCATCTGTGCGGTGAGTTTGCCATATTCGTCGCTGGAACTCGCTCGCCCTCCCATTCTGGTCGTGCCGCTCGTCTGAACATCCCAAAAGCTGGATGTCACGCTGCTACCGTACTCAGCCCTACCGACCACCCCCCCAATTTCCCCGTCCGTGCCGCCACTGACGGCACCGGTGGCATAGCACTGGGTGACGTCCCGATGGTTATGACCTACAAGACCCCCAACCCGGCTAAAGCGGCCGCTGGCACGGACCGCCCCCGTGCTGTAAGAGATGCTCACCACGCCGCTGTTACTGCCTACCAACCCGCCGGCACCGAAGCTGCCATAGGAGGATCTGACCGCTGCCGTGCTATAGCAGCCCAGCACAATGCCGTTGGAGTTGATAGCCACCAGTCCGCCGACAAATGCCTCACCGTCCACCGCACCGGCACTATAGGAGTGTGTGACACAACCGCCTTCGTTGCCCCCTACCAGCCCGCCGGCCCAAGAACCACTGACGGAGGCGGTGCTGTAGCTGGCGGTCACAGTACCCCCGTTCCCGCCCACCAGCCCGCCGACCTGGGCATAGGCATGAACCTCACCGGTGCAGTAGCAGCGGTTCACATAACCCAAGTTATACCCCGCGAGCGCCCCGACAGGCCCATAGGAGGAATTCGCGTTAACATTCACGACCCCCAGGTCGCTGACCTCAGCCTCAGGTCCCAATCCGCCAAACAACCCTACACTCTTACTGCCCGCGACGACCAGATTGGCAATCTTGTGTTGGTTGCCGCGAAAGACGCCGGCGAAGGGAGTTCCCGCAAACCGCCCCCAAAATGGGGGCTCTATTGGATGGGAACCTGCGCGATCCGGTGCGATGACGGCCTTGTCGAAGACCTTGCGGCCGGGGAGGTTGGGGTTCAGGTCGATGTCGGCGGTCAGGATGAAATGTTTGTCGTAATCTTCGGGACTATCGCCCAGCAGCATCAAGTCCTCTGCCGTAGCGATCTGGTATGGATCGTTAGGCTCTCCTATGCCGCCGCTGTATTTGGCGTATGCAGGTAAGCTTAAAGAGAAGATTGTGATTAATAAAGTGATTGTTCGCATAATTTGTGAATTTCCGGCCTTTGTCATGGTTTTAACCTCCTCTGATCACCTTTTGGGCAACAGAACAAAGCCCTGCATTTCAAATTTCCGACTAACGAACTGCTCCGTCAAGATGCTACCTCTATCGTCACTGATAGGTAGTATACCAAAAGTGGATTGTTTAAATCAAGCGAAAAAAACTCAAACTTTAGGTAAGAGCCCTCAGTTTGAGCTTTTCCGGTCTTGACATGACATTTATTGGCCTAATATAATGGCAAGCGTGATTCGGAGTATTTCCGGGTCAGATTTAGTAAAACTTAACTTGTATATTTCTAAGACAAGGAGTTTATCATGGAGAGAAGGTCATTTCTGAAAGTCGCAGGCGGTGTTACCGGGAGTTTGGCTCTTGGCGTGCAGCCGGCCTTAAGTGCGGATACGTCATCCTCGAAACGAGAAGTCGAAAAGGTAGCCGGGCTGCCGAGGCGGGTGCTCGGGCGGACCGGCGAGAAAGTCTCGATAGTGGGTTTTCCCGGACTGGCCCTTAGCAATTATGAGCAGGACCGCTGTAACAAGGGCATCCGTGACGCCTTTGAGAAGGGCATTAATTACTACGATGTCGCGCCCGCATACGGCAGGGACGGCGACTGCGAGAAAAAGATGGGCATCGGGCTGCAGGCAATCGACCGCAGCAAAATCTTCCTGGCCTGCAAGACGAAGATGCGTGATAAGGAAGGCGCGCAGATGGAGCTGGATCGCTCGCTGATGAGGCTCAAGACCGACCATTTCGATCTGTATCAGATGCACCACATTCGCACGCCGGAAGAGGTGAAACAGGCGCTCGGCCCCGGCGGCGCGATGGAGACCATCCTCAAAGCGAAAGAGCAGGGCAAAATCCGCTTCATCGGTTTTTCCGCCCACACGACCAAAGGTGCGCTCGAGGCCATGAACGGCTTCCGCTTCGATACGGTCATGTTCCCCATCAATTTCGTCGAGATGCTCAAGATAGGATTCGGCAAGGCGGTACTCGAACTCGCCGCCGAAAAAGGAGTTGGTGTTCTGGGTATGAAGGCGCTCTCGAAGGGCCCCTGGCCGCAGGGTGCCGAAAGGACTCGAGAATGGTGGTACCGCGCGACCGAGACTCAGGAAGAAACGAATGCCGCGATTCGATTTACCCTTTCGCAAAAAGGAGTCGCCGCTGGAATACCCCCTTCATTCCTCGACCTTCTCGATCTGGCAATCGAAGCGGGACGAACCTATAAGCCTATCACCGATGCCGAAACGCAGAAGCTACAGGAGACGGCTCAGACGTGCCTGTCCCTTTTCCAGAGGGAAGAAGAGCGTGTCGCACGAGGCGAATCTCTGCATAAGCCGATATACCCCGACAGTCCGTACGAATGTTGCTGTTGCTGAGGCGATGAGTCACACTCAGGCGGCGGCTTCATGAAGCGCTTTATGTCAGGTGAGGCTCCTGGCATTCTTCGGACATGTACTCACGCAGCAGGTCCGCCAGATCGTGCCGGAGTGCTTTGGCCGACTGGCCGGCGGCTTTTGCCGCGGCGGTCGTGAGATGAAAAAGCCGGCACATATCTCGAAAAGATGGTTTCATGAAGCAGAAGGTAACGGTGCCGAGATAAGCACGAAGCAATAGCCGGTCGGCGTTACGCTCGGCGAGCCATATCCGCAGCATGTGTTTGACCGAACCGCTCGGATCTTTTACGAAGCGTGGATAATCGGGATCACGATCATAGACGATTGTGTGCGTACTCGTCCTGATCCATGCTTTTCGCTGCTCAACGTGAAAAAACATAGCGGCCATCTCCGGTACCTCCAATCGGGATATTCCATTTATCCCTGCTCAGCTAAGCGGCTGGGCCTCACTTCCGGAATAATATCGATAAGGCTTCTATGATTATTTTTTAGACTTCTCGCCCATCAGCTCGGCTACCTTGGGTTCGATGGCTTCGGCCCATATCTTGTAGCCCTCTTCGTTCGGGTGCAGATAGTCGGGCATGATCTTCTTTGAAAGAAAGCCGTCTTTCGTCAGGAACTTGTCGTTGATATTCAGGTAGTGAATCATCTTGCCGTCGGCGATCTTCGAAGCCAGCATCGACGCCTTGTCATTTTTTTCGCGCTGTTCCGACGGCTCGGTTCCGCGTGGGAAAATGGCCAGGATGAGTATCTTGGTTTTCGGGCAATCGGCGCGGAGCTTTTTGCAGATGGCGATAATGCCGTCGGCGATTTCCTCGGCGGTGTTGTCGTCGCCGTTGGAGTTATTGGTGCCGATCATAATCACCGCCAGCTTCGGGGATATGCCTTCCAGGTGGCCGTGTTCCAGCCGCCATAATACGTGCTGCGTTCTGTCTCCGCCGAAGCCCATATTGACTGCGTTCCGCGGCTCGTAATATTTATCCCAGCACTTTTTTCCTCCGCCTTCCCAGCCGTGAGTAATCGAATCGCCGATCATGAGCAGATCGACGTTGCCCTGCCTGACCCGCTCGTTGACGGCGTCGTTGCGCACAGTCCACCAGCTATGGCGATGCTCAGACGTTACGGCCGAATTCTGCTTTTCCCCGGCAATCAGGACCTGGCCCGACAGGATCAATACGGTCAGACATACGATTAGAAGTTTGTTTTTCATTCTTTGTTCCCCTTGAATTCAAGTTTCTATTTATCTTGCCCAGCTACGTTGCTGAACTCTACCGTTCATCTAACTATGATTCCGGTCTATGTGCCGGTTTTTTCAGATAATCTTTTCGCTCGCCTTTCGGCCTGTTTATTCTGCTTTGTTT
>DATKWR010000469.1:0-2291 GCA_035529475.1 Sedimentisphaerales bacterium
CGGGGATATCAAGCAGAGCATTTACGCCTTTCGCGGCGCCGAGCCCGATATTTTTCTCAAGCAGCTCAATCGCGTCTCGGCGGACCCCGCGAACGCACGGAATGGTCTGCGCGTTGACCTCAATGCCAATTTCCGCTCGACGAAAGGAATCCTCGATTTTGTCAACAAGATATTCTCTCGCATCATGACGGTTTCTTCGTGCAGGATCGACTACGACGAGTCCGCTCACTTAAAGCCGGGGCCGTCTTATGACAGTGGGCGTGCGGCCCTTGACAGCGGTCAGGATGTTGTCGAGCTGCACCTGCTCGATGAGACCGGCATCGATGACGATTCTGCGGACGAGACATTCGACGAATCTAATGACGAAAGCGTGAATCTCGTTACGGCGCGCCGGCGTCAGGCGGCCATGATTGCCCGGCGTATCAGGCAAATGGTGGGGGCCGATACGCAGAAGGCCGAATTTGAGATCCACGACAAGCAATTGGGCGCCTCGCGGGACGTGCAATATCGTGACATTGTCGTCTTGATGCGCTCGTTGGCCAAGAAGGCCAATGATTATGTAGAGATATTTCGTTTGGCCGGCGTGCCCGTCAGTTGCCAGGCCACGGCGGGCTATTTTGAAGCTACGGAAATCACCGATGTGACGGCGCTGCTGAAGGTCCTGGACAATCCTCAACGGGACATCGAGCTGGCCGCGGTGTTGCGAAGCCCGTTTTTCAAAGTCAGCGATACGGAGCTTGCAAGAATCAAGATCCGCGGGCGGGCGGACGAGTCGCGCCGGACTTTTTACGACTGCGTTGTTCGATATTGCGACGATGGCGCCGACGCGAAATTGGCCGATAAGCTCAGGACGATACTGGCGAGGATGGACCGATGGCGCACCGCGGCGCGGCGCGGCAGTCTGGCGGATTTGATCTGGCGCATATATCGCGAAACCGGCTTCTTATCATTCGTCTCGGCTCTGCCCAGCGGCCAGGCCCGGCGGGCCAATCTTCTCAAGCTCCACGACAGGGCCATTCAGTTCGAAGGCTTTGCCGGCGGCAGCGGCGCACCCTCACTGACCCGGTTCGTCGAATTCATTGAGAAGCTTCAGGAGCTCGGGCAGGACTGGGCGCCCGCCGAGCCGCCCGCCTCTGCGGGTAACGCCGTTCGTATTCTGAGCGTTCACAAAAGCAAGGGCCTTGAATTTCCGGTCGTTTTCCTGGCCGAGCTGGAAAGCAACTTCAACAGGAAAGACGTCCAGGCGGATTGTCTGGCGGACGCCGACGATACGCTCGGCCTGCAGATTATCGACCAGCGGTCCGACGGCAAGCTCAGCTCGCTCGCCCACCAGGTGATCGCCGAGCGGAAACTTTCAACGGCGCTGGCCGAAGAGATGCGGATCCTCTACGTTGCGACAACGCGCGCCCGAGAGAGGCTCATCCTGACGGCCTCCGAGAAACGCGGGAGTTGCGGGCAAATTGTCTCGAACGGTTTTCTGCTGGGCGATCAGCCGGTCCCCGACTGGCAGCTCCGGTCGTGCCGAAATCCTCTGCAATGGGTCCTGTATGGGCTGTCCGGCCAGGCGGCTCTGCACGACGCCTTCGGGACCGGCCTGGCCGAGCGTGCCGCCGACGATGGCCTGTTCAAATTCACGCTTCACGGCCAGGCTGAGCTGCGAAAGCTCAGCGAGTTCGTCACAGGGCTAAAGGCCGCCAAGTCGTCGAAGCGCTCGCCGAGCCGCAGAAGGGTCCCAGCAAGCCGGAAGGAATCAAACCTTCTTGCACGGGTGAAGCAGTCTTTGGCCTGGGGCTATCCATTCGGCCGTGCGCCGCTTCTGCCGGCAAAAAGCTCCGTAACGCAACTGACCCACAACAACGATGAGTTCGTCCAGCGGGATTATGGCCGCGCCTTGGATCGCAGGCCGGGCGCACTGACCAAGGCTGAGCCGCATGTGGGCGAGCCTCTCGATGCCCGGCTCATCGGCACGGCCACGCACCTTGTGATTTCTCAACTAAACGTCGTTAAGGGCGTAACCGGCGAGGCGATTGAAGAAACGGTAGCAAGACTCTTAGCCGACGGTGGCATCACGGCCTCTGTTGCCGAGCACATCGACGCCGCTTCGATCCTCTCGTTCTTCCAGAGCGAGCAAGGCCGATTGGCGCTCGATCCCTCGAACACCGTCTGGCGCGAATGGCCGTTTACTTTTGCTTTCCCAGTGGAGCAGTGGGGGAATCCCGGCCGCGCAGAAAGTGCCAAAAACCAGACGCGGGATGCAATTATCGTTCAGGGGATAATTGACATGCTGATTC
>DATKWR010000470.1:0-3755 GCA_035529475.1 Sedimentisphaerales bacterium
AGATGAGAGGAAGAACACACCCCACAAAATGGCTGCTGTGCGTGCTGCTTCTATGGGCAGCGGCACACGCCGACGCAGCGGGCCGCGTTATTTACGTGGACGCCGAGGCTACCGGCCCCAGCGACGGCACAAGCTGGGCCGCCGCATACGCGAGCCTTCAGGATGCGCTGGCCAAAGCACAGCCCGGCGACGAAATCCGCGTGGCTTCGGGTATCTACAAGCCCGACCAGGGAGCAGGAATCAGACCTTGGGACAGAAACGCGTCATTCCAGCTCATCGATGGGGTGATTCTCAGGGGCGGTTTTGCCGGTGTTGGCTCAGCAGATCCGGACGCGAGGAATGTCGAGATTTACGAGACCATTCTAAGCGGCGATCTGGCCGGTAACGACATCGATGTGATCCGCCCCTCAGACCTGTCGGACGAAGCCACAAGATCGGATAACAGTCCGACAATTGTCAGTATTAATGATTCTGAGGCGACGATAGAGTTGGACGGCTTGACCGTGACTTCCGGCTCGACAGGTATACGCAAGTTGGCTGCCGGGAGCCTCAGCGTTTCAAACTGCACTTTCAGAAGCAACTCATCTGTTGCAATTTTTAACGGGAGGGGCGAGTTAACGATGACAGATTGCATTTTCCAGAGCAACGAGGGACATGCAGTTTCCCACTGGGGTGACAATTTGACGGCGAGGCACTGTCTTTTCGAAGGAAATTGGGGAACGACCGGCGCTGGTCTTAACTGCATTGCCCTTTACAGTGAAGTAATGCTGCGGGACTGCATATTCACAGGCAATGTAGCAGTCTGGGACGCGGCGCTGAATTGTTCCGCGGGCAGACTTGAACTTGATAGCTGCAAGTTTACAGGAAATGTTGCGCAGCACACTTGTCTGGGCGCAACAGTTCAAGGTGACTTTGTCGCCGAAAAATGTATCTTCACCGGCAACATTGGCGGTGCGATAGATCACGATTCCGGACGCTTAATCTTCTCGAATTGTCTTATCGCAGGTAATCGAGGTCAGGCGATCAAGACGCACGGCCGTTATGTGAAAATACAAAACTGCACCTTTAGCGACAACCACACAGACATAGATGGCAGTGCATTGGATTCCTGGAACGCTGCGAACGTGAGTAATTCGATCTTCTGGGGCAACAGCTCCCCTGTGATAAAGCTATGGCCCCCAGCAGCACTGATGATGGATTTCTGTGAGATTGAAGGCGGCTGGCCTGGCGTTGGAAACATCAACGTCGATCCCGGTTTTGTTGCCCCAGGCCACTGGGACTTAAACGGGACACCTGCCGATCCCGGTGATGATTTCTGGGTCGATGGCGATTACCACTTGCTCTCCCAGGCCGGCCGCTGGGACCCGGTAAGCGAAAGCTGGGTGCGGGATGACGTGACAAGCCCGTGCATAGATGCCGGTGACCCCAACAGCCCGATCGGAACTGAGCCGTTTCCGAATGGCGGGCGGAGCAATATGGGGGCCTATGGCGCCAGCGAAACGGCGAGCAAGACATACTTCGGCAGTCCACCGTGCGCTGTGATTCTTGCCGGCGATATAAATGGCGACTGCGTGGTGAATCTCGATGACCTTGCTATACTGATGTCGCACTGGATGATGCGGAGCGAGGATTTCGTGAACAAGCCTCCGGTGGTAACGCTCATCGAGCCGCAGGATGGAGATCAAATCATCTGGCCCGGCCCTACGATGTTTCGCGCCGAGGCGCACGACCCTGACGGCGAGGTGAAACAGGTTATATTCTACCTCGAACAGATGCGCGATAACGGCGGTCGCCGTATTGGCTTCAGCGGCAGTGAAGGCTTCAACGGCTGGGAACGCGGCTTTGACTGGCAGAGGAACCCTGCGATCCCCGAGGGCAACTGGACGGTCTGGGCCGAGGCAACGGATAATGACGGTGTGGTCGGTGTCTCAGCTAAAATCACTATAACCCTGCACCGTCCTGACAACGGGCAGTGACTTTCTTAAGCTCAAGATATTTGGTTTATTCTGGAAGGCCGGCATTATCCCAGACACTGACCTTGGCGTGGCTCGCTTACTCAACACAGTACGATGGTAAGATCGTCTGGGGGTCGGCGTCCGCGAGCAGCGGTCCTAGTAACGCCATAGTTCAAGAAGGCTGGCTTGGGAAAGCCTTTCTGTTCGCTCAGAGCCGGTCGGAGTTGATTGAGGATCCTAACAAAGGCGCTCTGTGGCCCTGGATCAAGGATATTGACGTCTATCGCTGCCCGCGGGGCCGCAAAGGCCATGCAGCCACATACGCAACGGTCGTCGCCGCTAATGGCGAGCTCGTAGAAGGAACGTATATCAAGTACAAGAACGGCTCGGCGGTGACGGCGGGATTCGGCCAGCGCATAGGCAGCACGGTGCTGCGCCTCAAGAGTCTGACGGACATTGTCAGCCCCGGAGCAGGCCAGCGCGCAGTCTTCATCGATATGGGCCAGACGCCAGTTGGCAATGATTTCTATGTCTATTATCTTCAGCCCGAGTGGAGCGTGCACAGTGCCCCTCCGGTCCGCCACGGCGATGGGACAACGCTCTCGATGGCGGATGGACACGCCGAGTATTGGAGATGGAAAGGCCGCGAGACCGTGAACATTCCCCGCGAGCTGTATCCCTATCGGTGGATTCCAGGTGCGCTCAGCGAAATTCTGACGGGGGGGACTATGAGCCGAAAACGGAAGACGGCCTGTCCGACCTGCAAAGGCTGCAAAGAGCAACCTGGGGTAGATTGGGGTATTAGAATCCGCTGGGGAGTTGAAAGTGCCCGTGTTCGTAGTGACGCCGTAAGGCGTTCTTTCCGAAATGCCCTTACGGGCACACTACAAACGAGCCTGACGAATGGATGACGCATACGTGTCGCTTATGGACTATACTCAGGATTCAGCTCCGTGGGCACGGGGGCATTGAGGGCCTTGCGCCAGGTGAGCATCAGCTTGTGTAGTTCTGCGGTCTTGTCGGGCAGGGCCTCGGCCAGATTCTTTTGCTCGCCAATGTCGTCCTTGAGGTTGTAGAGCTCCAGGGCGCCGTCCTCGAAATACTCGATGAGCTTCCAATCGCCCGCGCGCACGGCACCGCCGGGGCGGGTCCGAAAATGAGGGTCCCGTGCCCCTTCGGCCTTTCCCTCCAAATACGCGGGGAAGTGCCAGAAGAGGGCTTTGCGTTTCAATGCCTTTGCGCCTTTTAGAAGCGGCACGATGCTTTCGCCATCCAGGAGCTTTCCCGCCGGCTTCGGCGCGCCGGTCATCTCCAGAATGGTCGGGTAGAAATCGACGCCAATGATGGGCGTATCGCAGGTGGAGCCTGGCTTGACGACGCTGGGCCAGCGCACGGCCATCGGCTCGCGAATTCCGCCCTCGTACAACATGCCTTTGCCGCCCCGAAGCGGCTCGTTGGAGGTGATGCCCTTGACGCCGCCATTATCGGAGAAGAAAAAGACGATCGTGTTCTCGGCCAGATTCAGCTCGTCGAGCCTGGCCATGATCCGCCCGACGCCCTGGTCGGAACTCTCAATCATCGCGGCGTAGGTCGGGTTACTTTGCCCGTTGGAGCCTGGCTTGTTCTTGTACTTCTCGATCAACTCGGCCTTGGCCTGCAAAGGCACATGGACAGCGTAGTGCGGCAGATACAAGAAGAAAGGCCTGTCCTTATTGGCCTCGACAAATTTCAACGCTTCGTCCGTGAGCCTGTCGGTGAGGTACTCGCCCGGCGGGCCGTCGGGAAGCTCAGGATTCTTGT
>DATKWR010000471.1:0-14066 GCA_035529475.1 Sedimentisphaerales bacterium
GTATATGTCCGTTCGGGATATGCTCAGTGCGAAAAGAGCTATTTGGACGAATGCAATTGCCGTTTTGCCGGCTTCACTTCTGTTCTTTGGGGTCGGTACGGCGCTGTTTGTCTTTTACCAGCACAATCCCGGCCGACTCGATCCTGTCTTTAAAACCGATGCCATCTTCCCGCTTTTCATTGCGCGTGAACTTCCAACGGGAATTGCCGGCCTGGTCGTGGCCGGAGTTTTTGCAGCGGCGCAATCAACGATTTCCACGAGTATGAACAGTACCGCCACGGCCCTGGTGACCGATTTTGTCCGGCCATTGAATTTGATCCAGTCGGAGCGAGGATACTTGCGACTTGCCCGTGTATCGACATTTGCCCTGGGTGTCCTGGGGATGGTTCTGGCCCTGTTGTTTGCTTCATCGAACATCAAATCGCTGTGGGATCAGTTTATGAAGATACTCGGACTTTTTGGCGGCTCCATGTGCGGCCTGTTCTGCCTGGGGATATTCACCAAAAGAGCCAATGGGCCGGGGGCGATTAGTGGAGCGTTGGCGGGAGCGGCTGGGGTGTTTCTTGTGGAGCAGTACACCGACGTCCATTTGCTGCTTTATGCTTTTGTAGGAATAACGGTCTGCTGCCTTTGTGGCTATTTCGCAAGTGCACTGTTTTCCGCTTCGAGAAAATCCATTGCAGGACTGACCATCCATACACTGAATAGGGAATGTTAAGAATACTACAGGAGAACAATATGACAGACAAATCGATGTCTTGTGAAGGGTTTGGAAACACAGTAGCAATACTAATTGCGCTCCTGGTTCAAGGTGCGACAGCCGTGCCTCTAACGCAGAAAGCCCTCTTTGTTCAAGGTCGAGAGGGCTACAACAACTATCGGATCCCGGCGTTGCTGACCACCCAGGCAGATACATTACTGGCTTTCTGCGAAGGTAGAGAGGGCGGAGACAGCAGTGACATCGACCTGTTGGTACGGCGTTCGGAAGATGGCGGCACAACGTGGGCGTCCAAGCAAGTGATCTGGAACGAGGGCAGAAATGTCTGCGGCAATCCGTGTCCCGTTCAAGATCGGGATACCGGCGTCATTTGGCTGCTCTTGACGTGGAACGACAGTACGGACAGCGGTAAAAAACTCCATAACGGCACGGCAAAGGATACGCGTCGCGTGTATGTGTGTTCCTCGCAGGATGACGGCCGTACCTGGTCGAAGCCCATTGAGATAACGGCGACGACAAAGAAAATAGACTGGTGGTGGTATGCAACTGGTCCCGGGGTAGGCATTCAGCTTCGACAAGGCGCTCACAAGGGGCGTCTGGTCATCCCCTGCGATCACACATCCAAAGCAGGATTCGCCTCCCACGTTATATTCAGCGATGATCACGGCAAGAGCTGGCAATTAGGCGGCTCAGTCTCCGGCGGCTGCAATGAATGCCAGGTCGCAGAGCTGGCGGACGGTACTTTGATGCTGAACGTGCGTATGCAGGAAGACGGCCAGGGAAAGCGAGGCATTGCCACGAGTGAGGATGGCGGCCTGACGTGGTCTGAATTAAAACTCGATCCTCTCCTTATCGAGCCGGTATGCCAGGCAAGCTTCCTGCGTTATACGCTTGCTTCGACCCATGGTAAAAACAGGCTGCTCTTCTCCAATCCTGCCAGTGCGCCGTCTCCCGGACAATCCAGAGCCGATAGGGTCAAGATGACCGTCCGTCTGAGTTATGACGAAGGCAAGACATGGCCGGTCTCGAAACTTCTTCATGATGGCCCATCAGCCTACTCCTGCCTGGCGGTACTGCCCGAAGGGGATATCGGCTGTTTGTACGAAGGAGGGGAAACGAGATATGGTGAAATCGTGTTTGCCAGGTTTTCGCTGGAATGGCTGACGGATGGAAAAGACAGCAGATAGGCATCGCCGATTCGCAGTGTACGGGAAGAAGAGCGAATATGAATAGACGCGACTTTCTTAAATTAGCAGTGTTAAGCATTACGTCTGTGTCTTCGCGCAGGCTCATGGCATCTGAAGATAAGCCGAATGTTCTGTTCATTGCCCTGGACGACATGAACGATTGGATCAGTTCTTTAGGCGGTTATTCGGGGGAAGTACACACACCCAATTTCGATCGTCTTGGGCGCAAGGGCATCACCTTTACCAATGCCCACAGTCCATCGACGGTCTGTAATCCATCCCGAACGGCGATCATGACCGGATTACGGCCGTCCACAACCGGCATATACAACAACGGACAATGGTGGCGGCCCGCACTACCCGATGTTGTGACAATGCCTGAGTGCTTTCGAAAAAGCGGCTACCATGCTGAAGGAGGAGGAAAAGTTTTCCACCATACCCTGGGCAATAATCCACCCGGGATTTGGGACAATTATCATCCCCAGGTCCAAGACAGCGCCTGGCACTATGATTATCCCGTGCCGGGGCAACATGCGCCTAAAGCAGGTGTGCACTGGCCCGAAGGCTTTCCACTCAACGGCATTGAAAACGTAAAACTTGGAAAGAAACCGCCGGCCAACTACCGTGAATTTGACTGGGGCCCTTTGGATAAACCGGATATGGAGATGGGGGATGGCCGGATGGTTCAGTGGGCCATAGACTTTCTTGAACGATCACACGATAAACCGTTCTTCCTGGCCGCTGGAATTTACCGCCCGCACCTGCCCTGGTATGTCCCAAGAAAGTACTTCGACTTATATCGGCTGGATCAGATCAAACTACCCGAAGTTAAAAAAGACGATCTGGATGACGTCCCTGCCGCCGGCAGGATAATGGCCGAAGCACGACTCGCCGATTTCGAGCTCGTAAAGACGACGGGGAAGTACAAGGAAGCGGTCCAGGCATATTTGGCCTCCATTAGTTTTGCCGACGCCCTGGTTGGGCTTCTATTGGACGCCTTGGAGAAAAGCTCGTACCGAGATAACACGATCATTGTGGTTTGGTCCGACCATGGTTGGCAATTGGGTGAGAAGGGGGCCTGGCACAAGTCAACTCTGTGGGAACGGGCAACTCATGTGCCGCTCTTCATCACGGCACCTAATGTGACACACCCCGGCTCAAAATGTGATCGCCCCGTAAACCTGATCGATATCTATCCAACACTGAACGAGTTATGCGGGCTGGGAGCAAAGCCGAAATTAGACGGCAGCAGCCTGGTTCCACTTCTGGAAAATCCAGAAGCGCAATGGGAGCGTCCTTCGGTGATTACCTATGAACGAGGAAACCATGCCGTCCGCTCCGAGCGCTGGCGGTACATTCACTACAGTGACGGCACGGAAGAACTGTATGACCATGACAACGATCCCCACGAGTGGACGAACCTGGCAGAAGATTCACGATTTAATTCGGTCAAGCAAAAGCTGGCGAAATGGCTCCCTAAAAGTGATGCACCACCTGCTCTCTCCAAGGGTGCTTACAATTTTGATCCCAGTTCGTACTCCTGGACCAGAAAGGAGAAGTCACGGCAATGAGAAGACGCAACTTTCTAAAGACGTTCGGGATGGGAGCTTTGTCACTAACATTTCCTGCTGTATCATGGCCAGGCGAAGCAAAGAAGCCAAGCGTTCTGTTCATTGCCATTGATGACCTGCGAGGAACCTTAGGCTGCCTGGGTGATAAGATTGCAGTGACGCCCAATATGGATAAGCTGGCAAAGCAGGGAACGGTCTTTCTAAGCGCTTATTGTCAGCAGGCGGTGTGTAATCCGTCCAGAGCTTCTGTGATTACCGGGCGGCGCCCGGATACGCTCAGGGTGTGGGATTTAAACACCCATTTCCGTAAGCATCATCCCGATATCATAACACTCCCGCAATATTTCAAGCAGCACGGCTACTATGCACAGAGTTTCGGCAAAATTCTTCACGGCCAGGGCGCCCCTTCGACAGATCCTCCGAGCTGGTCGGCGGAACCCGTTTGGGATCAGTGCACCAAACGGGATCAGTATGTCCTGCCCGAAAACCGACAGGAGGACAATAGCGGCAAACAGGCCGCCGCAGAATGTGCAGAGGTGCCCGATGAAGCGTACATTGACGGTAAGGTCGCGGCTGAAGCAGTCAAAAAGATTGAAGAGCTTGCAGAAAATGGTAAGGCGTTTTTCCTGGCGGTAGGTTTTCGCAAACCGCATCTGCCTTGCTCTGCTCCTAAGAAATACTGGGACATGTACAACCGCAGGACTTTTGAGAACGATGATTGGCCGGCACTGAACAGGCCAAAAGATGGACCCGACATAGCCCTGCACAATTGGAAGGAACTTCGAGGTTATAGCGACATCCCAAACATCGGGGATGTGCCTCCGGAAAAAGCTGCCGAAGTTCGCCACGGCTATTACGCGGCCGCAAGTTATACGGATGCTCAAATTGGCAGACTGGTCGATGCGCTTGACAAATTCGGCCTGCGAGAAAACACAATTGTTTGTCTCTGGTCCGATCATGGCTTCCACCTTGGCGAGCACACGATCTGGTGTAAGACCAGCAACTATGAATTTGATGCACGGGTACCCTTGATCCTATCTTCCCCTCAAAAGAAGAAAGGACAAGTATGTCGAAGGTTGGTGGAACTGGTTGACATGTATCCTACTCTGGTCGAGTTAGCCGGATTGTCTGTGCCGAGCGGTTTGGAGGGAACGTCGATGGTCCCCTTGCTTGACGATCCGGACCTGAGTTGGAAAAAGGCCGCGTTCACGCAGTTTCCACGCCCGGCGTACTATAACAAAAGTTTTGACGTTATGGGTTACTCCATTCGCACCGAACAGTTTCACTATGTAGAATGGATCGATGTTAAGAAGAATCAGCCTGTAGCCATCGAACTGTACGACCATCGTTTGGACCCTTATGAGCTTACAAACCTTGCTGTAAAAGAGGAACACAAGCCGACTCTTGGAAAGCTTAGTAGATTTCTTGAGGATGGCTGGAAGGCGGCTTTGCCAAAAAGGAGATCGCAGTGACCCTGACAAGAAGAACATTCATGAAGACGGCAACGGGGACGGCCTTGGCCCTGGGAGGCTGGAGATATACCCATGCGCGTGAAAAAGAACAATCGAAGCCGAACATTCTGCTCATGGTAGCAGAAGACCACGGTCTGCAACTAAGCGGCTATGGGGATACCCATATTGTAACTCCGAACCTGGATGCCCTGGCAGACACGGGGGTCCGATTTGAACATGCCTATGTTGCGCAAGCAGGGTGCAGTCCGTCACGGGCCTCGATATTTACGGGACTGTTCCCTCACAATAACGGCCAGATCGGCCTGGCTACACATGGATTACGGATGTACAAAGACGATACGCCAAACCTTACAACCTATCTCAAAGACGCCGGCTATCGAACGGGAATCATCGGTAAAATTCATGTCAATCCGGAATCAGCCTTCTTGTTTGACTTCAAGGCATTTCCAAGCTCCAATTTCAATAAGCGTCCCGTTAAGGAATTCGCCGGGAGTGCGGGAGAATTTTTCAGGGCTTCGGATAATCCGTTCATGATGTGGATCAGTTTCCCGGATGCCCATCGTCCTTTCCTTGACCAGCAAGAGGGCCTGCCCGCCAGAGTGATGGGGCCGGAAGATGTTGAGACTTTGCCCATGGTGGGTATTTCTACTCGGCAAACACTCCAGACGATTGCCAGTTATTACAATTGTATGCAGCGTTTGGACGCGGCGGTCGGGATGGTTCTAAAGGAATTAGCCGATTCCGGCAAAGCTGACAACACCCTTATCATCTATCTTTCAGATCATGGTCCTGATTTTCCTCGTGCGAAAAAGACAATCCGTGAAGGCGGAAGCCGGGTACCGATGATCATGCGATGGAAGAACCATTTGCCCGAAGGCAAGGTCGAATCGCGACTGGTCTCCAGCCTTGATATCCTGCCTACCATACTTGAAATAATAGGTACTGGACCGCCTCAGGACCATCTGGACGGCCGATCCTTGATGCCTTTGTTCAATGACAAAACTGAAAAATGGCGAGAGTACCTCTTTACGGAATTTACATTGCACTGGCCCGAGACCTATTATCCCGGACGTGCCGTGCGGGACCGCCGTTTCAAGCTCGTCCACAACCTGCTGCCTCATCGCGAGAATCCCGTATACGACATATATCTTGTTAGACAAACGCCTGAGACCTTTACCCCCGAGGAGCTGGAAAATGCGCCAAAACACGTTCGGGACGCATATAGAATCTTCCGACAGCCTCCCGAGTTCGAGCTTTATGATCTTCAAGATGATCCGTGGGAGTTTCACAACCTGGCCGAGGATCCACGCTATGCGGAGCAGCTCAAGCGTCTAAAAAGACGATTGGCCGAGTGGCAACAAGAAACGAATGATCCCCTGCGGTACAAACACATCCTTGACCGATTCACAGCCGAAAATGACGCGACGATGACCAGTGGCAAATACGTAAAGAAGAAACTGGGCCAATGGAAGTATCCGGAATATTTCTTTAAATAGGAATTGTAATATGAACACAATGAATCGGCGTGGTTTCCTTAAGCAGCTTAGCCTGGGAGTGGCGTCGTTGGCGTTGCCACGGATGCTGTATGCAGATGGCGGGAAAAGACCGAACGTTCTTTTTCTTTGCGTCGACGATATGAACGACTGGATCGGCTGTCTGGGCGGACGCGCAGATATCAGGACACCCCACATCGATCAACTGGCCCAGCGCGGTGTTTTGTTTACAAACGCGCAGTGTCCTGCGCCGCTGTGCAATCCGTCCCGCACGGCCATCATGACGGGACTTCGCCCAAGTACCACGGGTATCTATGACAACAACCGTGTGTGGGCCAAGGACATGCCGGACTGGGTGACGCTGCCCCGGCATTTCAAAAATAACGGTTACTACGTGGCGGGCGGCGGCAAGATTTATCATCATACGCCCAAAGGATTTAATCCCAGGGACCAGTGGCATGAGTATTTCGACCTGGTGCCGGATCAGGGAACGCAAGCCGAACACGTCAAGCGCCTCGGGCTGGACCGGGAGTATTTCTCCGACATGCCCAGGCATCCGAATGGCAGTTGGGACTGGGGACCATTTCACAAAGATGATTACGAAATGGGCGACGGCCACACGGTCAAGTGGGCGATGGAGTTTCTTGGGCGAAATCACGAAAAGCCGTTCTTTCTGGCAGTCGGGATTTTTCAGCCGCATCTGCCTTTCTACGCGCCGGCCAAGTACTTTGACCAATATCCCAAAGAGCATATCGCGTTACCGTTGGCTCCGAAAGATGACCTCGACGACCTTCCACCCGCGGCGGCAGAGGTGGCCCAGGCAGGTAAGGATAAGAATCTGAAGATGGTAGTCGAATGCGCAGAACTGCCCGCCGCTGTGCAAGGCTATCTCGCGAGCATCAGCCATGCCGACACACTGATTGGCGGACTGCTGCGCGCTCTGGACAGCAGCAGCTATGCCGATAACACCATCGTCGTATTCTGGTCGGACAATGGCTACCATTTCGGCGAAAAGCAGCGTATGGCCAAACGCACACTCTGGGATCGGGCGTCGCACGTGCCGCTGATTGTGGCCGCACCCGGGGTCACCAAACCAGGCAGCCGGTGCGATCGTCCCGTTGACCTGATGTCGCTTTATCCGACGTTGGTCGAACTCTGTGAGTTGCCCGCAAAACTGGAGAATGAGGGGGTAAGCATTATCCCGCTCCTACGAGATCCGACCGCAAAGTGGGAACACGCTGCTCTCACCACGCACGGCCACGGGAATCACAGCATTCGCAGCCAGCAGTGGCGCTACATTCGTTATGCCAATGGTGACGAAGAGCTTTACGACCGTCACACAGATCAGAATGAATGGGAGAACCTGGCGGACAGGCCGGACTATGAGGTTGTAAAGAAGGAATTGGCGAAATGGTTGCCAAAACAAAAAACAACTCTATAGAATGATTTTTGAATTCTTGATGAAAAGACATATACCTAAACACATCCTGAAAAGAGAAAGTGAGTCGGAGATATGAGTAGTCTAAACAGGCGCCAGTTTTTGCAAGTCAGTGCAGCTCCCGGCATAGCCATGGCCATAGAGCCAATGATCAATTCACTTGGTGCACAACAGTCGCGTAGGAACGGCATGACAGGCAAAAGGCCAAATATCCTTTGGATCTGCACCGATCAGCAGCGCTACGATACTATCCATGCACTTGGCAACGAATACATTCGGACGCCTAACATTGACAAGCTCGTTGAAACCGGAACGGCATTTGCCCACGCCTACTGCCAGTCGCCGATTTGCACACCAAGCAGGGCAAGCTTCTTAACAGGTATGTATCCAAGCACGATTCATGCTTGCATCAATGGTAGTGACCACTGGGACGAGGCCGCGCCGCTTATAACAAAAACACTTGCAGACATCGGATATGATTGCGGCCTGGCGGGCAAATTTCACCTCTCCTCAGCCATGGCACATGAGCCCGAGCTTCGCCCGAGAGATGACGGGTACAGGCGCTTCTGGTACAGCCACGCCCCACACCAGGGTATTGGAAAGGGCAATCAATACACGGATTGGTTGACAAGTATTGGACAGGACTTTAATAAACTTAAGAAAAAGCACGGCTATATCCCGGCTAAATGGCATCAAACCACTTGGTGCGCGGATCGGGCTATTGAGTTCATGAAGGAAAAACGCAGCGGTCCTTGGCTCTTCAGCGTCAACATTTACGATCCTCATGGTCCCTTCGATCCGCCTCAGGAATACATAGATCGTTTCGACATTGAATCACTGCCCGAGCCTTTGTTCCGTGAATCGGATTTGGCGGCTCAGGAGCGGCTCGACGCAATCAATTTCCAGGGCAAGGCCAAGCGTCCCACCTATCCGGCGGCGAAGTTAACACTCGCGAAATACTGGGCTCAGATTGAATTGATCGACGAAAATGTCGGTCGTATGCTGAATGCGCTCGAAGAGACGGGACAACGCGAAAATACGGTGGTCATTTTCACCAGCGACCATGGCGAGATGGCGGGCGATCATGGATTGAACCGGAAGGGCTGTCGCTTCTATGAAGGACTTGTGCGTGTGCCCTTGATATTCTCGTGGCCCAGGCGGTTTAAACAGGGGATCCGGAGCAACGCGCTGGTTGAATTGGTTGACATTGCCCCAACGCTGTTCGATGTGGCCGGTCTTCCTGTTCCCGGAACAGTGCAGGGCAAATCCTTGCTGCCGATCCTCGAGGCAAAAGCCGATCCCGACAGGCACCGGGATTTCGTGCGGAGTGTGTATTATCGGGTGCTCGAAGGACCGGAAAGTTACGCCACCATGATCCGGACACGTGAATACAAACTGATCAATTATCACGGTCACGAGACGGGAGAACTTTTCGATCTGACGAAGGATCCACATGAGTTCGAGAACCAGTGGGGCAATCCCGAGTATGCCGCGGTTCGCTTTGATTTGATGAAGAGAAGCTTTGATGCTCTGGCCTTTGCTGTTGATACTGGGCCGCCTCGTGTCGGAAGATATTGACTAAAGAAGGAAGATAAAGAATGCGTATCGTTCGGACTCGCAGACGTTTTATGTGTGCTTTGGGATCAGCAGCCCTTAGTCTTGTTTCGCCGATAAAGTTGCGAGGTAGTGAGAAGAAAGATAAGCGGCCCAATGTGTTGTTTATTGCCATAGATTCTCTGCCAGCGAATAACTGCGAAGGTGAAAGATCTTCAACCAGCGGGCGACACCACGCCGAAGAATGGACATGAGAAGCTATGAACCGATATGTGTACACTCTTGGACTTTATCTTTAGGAACAAACTATGAAGATCAAGCCAACCTGTAGGCCGAAATGCCAAGCTTGTCGGAGGGCTTTTGTCCGTCCCCTGCTCATTCTTTCAACCGCGCTGTTGTCGGTTGCGGGCCTGTCAGAAGCGGTACCCATTCTTGAAAAAATCGATCTTTTTGAGGAACAACAGAACGGCTTTGTCCTGTATCGCATCCCGGGCGTGGTCGTAACGGCCAAGGGCACTGTACTTGCCTACTGCGAAGCACGCAAATACACAGTTGCGGACCGGGGCGAGATCGAAATCCATCTTCGCCGCAGCACTGATGGAGGCAGTACATGGGGACCACGAACGCAGGTCGCTCACCTTGGACCGCGACTCCCGCGCAATCCCCACATGCCCGAAGACAAAAGAAATAAGAACATGGGCGGTCCCAACGAACAGACCGTCAACAATCCGGTCGCCATTGCCGACAGCAACGGTGCGGTGCACTTCGTCTATGGCGTCGAATACATGCGCAGCTTCTATATCCGCAGTGATGACGATGGTATCACGTGGTCCAGGCCTGTGGAAATCACATCTACCTTCGAACAGTTTCGCACTGATTGCGATTGGCAGGCCATCGCAACCGGCCCGGGCCACGGCATCCAGCTTCGCACTGGCCGTCTTGTCGTCCCGGTTTGGATCGCTACCTACGAGGGAAATCCGCCGATAAAGAAAGCCTCCTCGGTGATTTTTAGCGACGACGGCGGTGCCACATGGCAGCGCGGCGACATCGCCATCGTGGGGGGTGGTGAATGTATAGCCGCGGAACTCTCTGACGGACGGGTGATTCTAAACGCTCGAAACAGTTTCCCGGAGAACCGGCGTGCCATAGCATTCAGTCGGGACGGCGCCACCGGCTGGTCCCAAACCGAGTTTGCCGAGGAATTGCTCGAACCCGGTTGCATGGCCGGTCTGGTCAGTCATCCCGGAACGGCGGAAACGAAGAAACCCTCCCTCCTGTTCTCGAATCCCAACACCACCGACCGGCCGCATAGCGCGCGAAGAAACGTTACCATCAAACTCAGCTACGACGACGGTCGCACCTGGCCGCTAAGCAAGGTGCTCCAGCCCGGCCCCAGCGCCTATAGTGATATGGCCGTGCTCCCAGACGGAACCATCCTCTGTTTTTACGAAAGCGGTCGCCCGGGTGCGGATAGGCCAAACCGTCCTTGGCAATATGCCTGCCTCAGAATTGCCCGGTTCAACCTCGAATGGCTCATGAACGAAAAGGAGTCGATGAAATGAGCATGAACACGCTGTATATGAAACACACCGTAACTTATCTAACCGTGTTGCTATGTCTTGTGCTTGGCCGGCCTCACGCGTATGCCGAAACGGTTACCCCGCAAATGCGGCCCAATGTTCTGTTCATCGCGCTTGACGACCTCAACGACTGGATTCAATTGTTGGATTTAGGCGCGCCTATAAAGACACCTAACATCGAGCGTCTGGCCGAACGCGGGGTCCTTTTCACCAAAGCCTATTGCGCTTCGCCCGCCTGCAACCCATCGCGGACGGCCATCATGACGGGGCTTCGTCCGACCACCAGCGGAGTGTACGGCAACAAAACGGACTGGCGGCGTGCCTTGCCTGATGCGGTCACTCTCCCGCAACATTTTATGGAACATGGTTATAGAGCGGAGGGCGCCGGAAAGATATTTCATCACCATTACGGCGGCGCGTTTCATGATAAGGGTTCGTTTAACGATTTCCTCATGATGCCCGATCCGCCCGATGCACCCATGCCGGAAAAGAAACTTAACGGACTTGCGAAATACGGCAGCCGTAACACTGATTGGGGGCTGTGGCCCGCCGATGAAGCCGAGGCAATAGACGTCAGAACGGCAAACTACGTGATTAAATCACTCCAGAGAAAACACGATAAGCCAATCTTCCTGGCAGCCGGGATTTTTAGGCCTCACATGCCATTCTTTGCCCCGCAGCGGTTCTTTGACTTTTATCCGCCCGACAATGTCGCCATGCCCGAGATACTGGAAGGAGATATCGACGATCTTCCCTCGGGGGCCGCGAAACTACTATCGTCAAAGAAGTGGTTCTTCCGTGAGCTTATGGAAATAGAAGCAAAGTCGCCCGGAACCTGGAAAGAAGCGGTGCGCGCTTACCAGGCCAGTGCCACTTTCGCGGACGCCCAGGTCGGCCGGATTCTTGATGCCCTGGACAACGGCGATTACGCCCGCAACACGATCATAGTTCTTTGGTCGGACCATGGTTATCATCTGGGCGAGAAAGAACACTGGGAAAAGTTTGCGTTGTGGGAAAAGACCAATCACGTACCCTTTATTATTGTTGCTCCGGGTATTACCCGTCCCGGCACACGCTGTGAAAGACCGGTGAGTCTTATCGACATGTATCCAACTTTAATCGAGCTTTGCGGCTTGCAGCCGAAGCCCAAATTGGACGGAATCAGCCTTGTGCCGCTTCTAAAAAATCCGAATGCGAAATGGACCCGGCCAGCCTTGATGACCTATATGTGGGGCAATCATGCAGTTCGTGACCAGCGCTGGCGCTACATCCAATACGCGGACGGTACTGAGGAACTCTATGATCATCAAAAAGATTCCAACGAGTGGTACAACGTGGCCGGCGATCCTGAGAATACGAAAGTCATCGATCGCCTGAAACAATGGCTGCCCGTGACAGAGGCGCTGCCTGCCCCGGACATGAAGAAACTCAAGATTTCAACAAAGGGGAAAAATGAGTGATGACGAGGTCGGGAAACCAAGCGACCACTCGGTTCCCCCGGAAGTGTCGTTCGATCGATATCAGAAGATTATGGAATGGGTGCGCCGTTACGGCGAGTGCTCTCGATGCGTTCCCCATCGCGAGAGCCGCGACTCCAGAAGGTGGTTTGGCGAAGTCAAATTACGGAATTATCAAGTGCTATGGGAGAAATCCCAGAGCAAAAACAAAGAAAGGAGATGTTAGTTATGTTAAGGGAAAAGGCATTGAATATAATGGTACGAAGAATGGTGTTATGTTTTTTAGCGTTACTTGTGAGTTCACCATTTGTGAGCGCTTCCAAATCGTCTTTTTTTGAGATGCATGAGTTGTTCAAGGGACGGGGCGGCAGAAGCATTGTCGTTGCGGCTGATGGAACCGTGTTGGCATTTCATGGTCGATTGCTCCGTCGTAGCGGTGATGGGGGTAAGACATGGAGTGAAGCCCGAAAAATAGGTGATGATGCTGGGGGAAATGCCTTAGTGAATGAAACCAACGGTGAGATATTGCTGGTCCAGGCCGGTAAGGGATATCTGTGGAAAAGCAAAGATAACGGTCAGAGCTGGATTCGTGAAGAAATAAAAATACTCCCGGATGGTTTTGGACATGGGACCCCCGATGGTGTGCCTCTCAGCGTAGGAGCCATGCAGGCGGGCATAACCCTGCAGTTTGGTGAACACAAAGGCCGTCTTATTATGCCTGCCAGGATTCATGGCCCTGAAGCTTCAAACGCCGTGGAATGGAGGCCCTATCATTACAACACTGCTATTTACAGCGATGACGGCGGCAAAACATGGCAGACCAGTAAACCATTTCCTGTGCTTGGGACAGGTGAGGCCGCACTGGCAGAGATTTCTGATGGCAGCATATTATACAGTTCCCGTGAACACATGAGTAAAGGAAACCGCTATTTTGCTTGGAGTTATGATGGTGGTGAACTGTGGCTAGGCCCACACAGGAGCCCTTACTTGCCGGATGGTGCACGTGGGACTTCATATGGGTGCATGGGAGGTTTGATTCGGTTGCCTGATGAAAAGCATGATATATTAATATACAGCAATTTGGATACTGATGAAGGATCAATGCCCCAAGAAGTTGGTGGCTCGACAGGTAGTGGACGGGAAGATATTACCGTCTGGGCAAGTTTTGACGGAGGGAAAACCTGGCCCGTGAAACGGCTGGTATTTGATGGTCCCAGTGCCTACTCAAATCTGGGAGTTGGCAGGGTTGGTAAGCCCAGTGAAGGAAAGATATACCTGCTTTTCGAGGGTGGACATAAGGGGTTGAAGTCGGCGGTTAATGTGGCCGTTTTTAACCTGAGCTGGCTCCTGGAGGATCACGATCTGAACGAATTCATAAAAAACGACTGAGCAAAACTGCGAGTCTCAACTGATTATTCCGCGAAAGAAGCCGGTGTAAAAATAGTGAACAATGCGGGAAAAACGTTCAGAAATCAAAATACTTGGGAGAAAATTGGGGACTGTACCAAGAGAGGCTTTTGGGAGCGCGTGGATTGTCCCCAATTTTCAAATGCTTACTAATTCTAATTCTTTTTGTATAACACGGTGTGCTTGTAT
>DATKWR010000472.1:0-4615 GCA_035529475.1 Sedimentisphaerales bacterium
CGCCGGCGATGGCAACCGCTTCACGCCGGTTTCCGAGACGAGCGCCCCGAAGCTGGCCTCAAGGACCTTGACTTATTTGTCCCATACGCTAAACTGAATACTTCACCCGGCCGGAGCCGAGAAGGGCGGGATCGGGGTGCAGGAAATACTCAAAGGCATATCTAGGCTTGATGGAAGTCGCTTACAATCGCAGAATCAAGGCAGAATCGCCCGTGATGATCACGGGCAGGGCCCTAAATGGGGAATCTCGGATTCTCCACGATCAGACAAATCTCCAATCGCAAAGGGGAATCAGCCCGGATTTCCCGGATGAAAACTCAAGTTTGTGTACAATAAGGCATCGTTTAACCGCATGAACACAGGGTTTTCTTGATGCCACGGACGGCGGAAGGCAGGGATGCAATGGGTGAAGCCGGCAAAGACGCTCTGCAGGTGGGTTTTGACGGGTCTCTCAAGCTCGAATTCCACGGGTCGAAGGTCACTTCCGACGCGGGGTTGTTGCCGTATCGCGAGCTGGATGCCGTGCTGGGATTGACTGCCATGGCGGGCGGCCTCCTGCACGATTGGCGCACAGGGAAGAACACACAGCACACGATCGTGGCGTTGCTGCGGCAGTCGATCTTCAGTCGCCTGGCCGGTTACGAGGACACCAACGACGCCGAGCGGCTGAGCGTGGATCCGACCATGCGGCACGTCGTGGGCGGACGGGCGAAGGCCAGGCAAGCGGCATCCACCAGTCAGATGGGACGGTTCGAGACGGACGTGCTCACGCAGGCGAAGAATCTAGAGGCCCTGATGGACCTGTCTGGGCAATGGATCGACACGGTGCATCAGGTCAAGCCGATCCGCGAGATCATCCTCGACCTGGACAGTTCGGTCAGCGAGACCTATGGCAACCAGGAAGGCTCCGCGTACAACGGATACTTTGGCTGCGAGTGCTATCATCCGTTGTTCTGCTTCAACCAGTTCGGCGACTTGGAGCGGGCGATGCTTCGCAACGGCAACGTTCACAGCGCGGAGGACTGGCCGTTGGTGCTGGAGCCGATCCTCGGGCGGTATCGGGGTCTGGAGATCCGGCGTTTCTTCCGAGGTGATGCGGCCTTCGCCGACCCGAAGGTGTACCGATGCCTGGAAGCGGAGCAATACCTCTACGCGATCCGGTTGCCCGCTAACGCGGTGTTGCACCGGGAGATTGAGCCGCTGCTGACCCGTCCGGTGGGCCGTCCGTCGAACAAGCCGATCATCTGGTATCACGACTTCCTGTACCAGGCCGAGAGCTGGGCGCGACCGCGTCGGGTGGTCGCGAAGATCGAGTGGCACAAGGGCGAACTGTTTCCGCGCGTGGGGTTCCTCGTCACGAACCTGCGGCGGCAGCCCTGGCAGGTCGTGAAGTTCTACAACGGGCGCGGGACAGCGGAGCAGTGGATCAAGGAAGGCAAAAACGCGGTGAAGTGGACGCGTCTGAGCTGCCACGACTTCGTGGACAACCAGGTCCGGCTGCAACTGTTCGCTCTGGGATACAACCTGGGCAACTTCCTGCGTCGATTAGCACTGCCACGGTCGGTGAAGCACTGGTCGCTTACGACGCTCCGAGAGAAGCTGATCAAGATTGGTGCGAAGGTCATCACGCACGCCCGGTACGTGATCTTCCAGATGGCCGAGGTCGCCGTGCCACGGTGGCTCTTCCGGAGCATCCTCGAACGCATTCGGCAGCTCAGGCCACGGGAACCGGTGCCGGGATGACGGTAGCACACGACGAAACGGCGGGCGGGCGCGCGGATGACGGGGGCGGTCTGCCCCCAGCTGCTCCAGACGCTCGGACAAAGGCCGTTTCGGGCAGCACCACGGCCCGTTGGCGGGCAGATGTTCCCTTCCAGGAGCCAAGAGAATGCTTGCTGGTCTCCCGGAGCGTGATAGAATCGCTGAACAGGCCCGCGACGGTCGTGGGCTGGCAGTCATATGGGAAATGTCGGATCAGATGAGAAAGAGAATCGCTCTTCACACGGTGATGGTGCTGATGCTCGGTCTTTTGTCCGGTTCTCTCTTTGCCGACGATTCCCAACAGCTTTATGAAGCTATGTTCGGGGAAGAGGAGAAGGAAGTCTCTCAAACCCGAGATCCGAAGATCAAGGCAGCCTTCGCGGCCAAATTGCTGAAGTCCGCAAGAGACGTTCCCGGTCCGCTGAAGTTCAAAGCGCTTCTCTGCGAGAAAGCATATGACATTGCAGTTGACGGTCATGATTACGCCGCCACCGTGGACGCCATGAAGCTTCTGGCCAGCGTCACCCCGGACAAGAGGCCTGAGGCAGAGGAGAAACTGCTGAAGCTCTACGAACGTCAGTACGCCTCCACGAAAGGAATCACGAAGAAAGAGGCCGGCGCGGTACTTCTCACTCATCTTGTGGCAATGGCTGACGCCAGGGCAGGAAGAGGCGCCCCCACAGAGGCGGTGAAGCTCTACACCAGGGCGCTTGAGGTAGCGCAGTTCCTGGAGTTGCCCGATATGAAAGAGATAGAAGCGAAGAAAAAGACGGCCCTTGACAATGAGAAGATCGAAAAGGAGATCGCGCAACTTGAGAAGTATCTGAAGGAAGACCCACCAAAGCTGTTCACGGCGGAGGTGATGCTGTATGAACATCAAGTTGCTGGCGACAGAGGTGGGCGACCTTGTGAAGTGGGATTCGTCGATTAACGAGATCAAACGTGCCGGAGGAGCCATCTTCCCTTTTAAGTGCGACCAGTTCCCCAACGAAGCAATCACGTCCCAGCGTGCCCAGCTTGCGTACAACTGGATTATGACCGCTGGCATAACCAAGATGGACAGTGCCAAGCGCCTGGACCTGCTTCGACAATTCTGCGAAACTATCACACCTGCTGACAAGCGGGAGACTCTTGAGGGTATCTTCGCTCGCTGCCTGAGTCAGAGCGGCCAGCAAGATCTGCTCTAATACTTGTTGGACCTCATAAACAGAAAAGGAGCCTTGTGGATATAGCGAAGACATTCCCACTGGCAGCGAAATATGACTCAGCGTGGATGATCGAGAATCAGATGGGCCCCAGCTCTCTCTGGCTCACTGAAGCTCTTTGCCAGGTCATTGAACTGGAACCAGGCATGCGCGTTCTGGACTTGGGATGTGGCAGAGCGATGAGTTCCATCTTCTTATTGACCTTTGAATCGACAATGTAACAAGTCAGGTTTCCAGTTCAGCCGCATGAAAGAACGAACGCAACAACTCGGGACGCTTGCGGGTCTGGTCGATGGAGCATTCCAGTTCCAACTCCAGATCCAGCAGATCGTCGGGCACGTAGTTGGCCAAGTCACCGTATTTCGTGTGGTTCCACACATGTTCCACCGGGTTGAGGTCCGGGGCGTACGGCGGCAGCCACTCAATCCGGAACCGCTCGTCGCCGGCCAGCATCCTGGCCACTTTGCGGTGGACCGCCCAGCGGTCCATCACCACGATCAACTTCTTGCCCAGCGACCGCTGCAGTTGTCGCAGGAACGCCTCGGCCTCCTGAGCCTTGACGTTCTTCTCGTGCACGGCAAAGTACAGCCCGATCCGGCGACGCCGGGCCGACAGGCTCAGGCCCGCGATCACGCTCAGCCGGTCGTGCCGGTCCCACGAGTACATCACCGGCGTCTGCCCTTGCGGAGCCCAGGTCCGACGCACCAGCGGCTGGAGCATCAAGCCCGTCTCATCCAGGAACACGACGCTTCGGCCGCTTTTTCGGGCGTTTTTTTATCCGCGGCCATTCCTGCTGACGCCAAGTCGCAATGGCCTGCTCGTCCCGCTCGCGAGCGCGACGCTCAGGCTTCTGGCAACTCCAGCCCATCGCTCGCAGGATGTGCCAGACCGCGCTGGGGTGGTACTCGACACCGAAGTTCACGGCGATCAATTCCGCTACCCGCGCCAGAGTCCAAAGTTCCGTCGCGTACCCGTGCTTGCGGGGGCCCTGCACCAACAGGCGAATCAGGCGCTTACGTTGGGCAACGGCCAGACGGCTTGTGCCGCCGGGGTGAGGTTTCGACTTCAAGGCCTTTTGCCCACCCGCTGCATAAGCCTGCCGCCATCGGGTCACCGACGCCCGCGAGGTCCCCACCGCCCGGGCCACTGCGGCCAGCTCTATGCCTTGATCGAACAAGGCCATCGCCTGCCGCCGACGGTGCTCCAATTCCTCTGCCGAACCTTTCGGTCTCATGGAAGTCCCTTTCCATTCACCGGAAGGATCATCGGCGATATCACGCGCATTACATTAACGATTCAAAGGTCAATAAGGGGCGATGAAAACCGGCCATCTGAGCAAAGGTCGTTCCTTGGAGTTGGGCATTCACCGTGAGACGATCAGCTGACACATTGGGTTGGCCCTGGCGGGCCAAAAAACCGGCCGGCGCGACCCAAGAGGACCACACGACGGCGACCCATTTCCCGTTCCTGCTGGATCCAACCCGCTGCCCGAACTTCGCCCGGCGAGCGGTCAAACCGCCGGTCGTGGCCTGCGTGGAGCAGGTCTACGAGGAAGGCAATTTCGCCGGGATGGGGATAGGGACATGAGCATCATGACAGAGCCGATCAGGATTCAGACTCTGATAGAGGTCGCTACCTTTGCTAAAAGC
>DATKWR010000473.1:0-2742 GCA_035529475.1 Sedimentisphaerales bacterium
TGTTGCTTGCTATACCAAAACCAGCGGCTTCTGCTCACGCGCAAATTATCGAGAAACATTGCCGGCCCGCCGTAGGCGGGTTGAAATCAACTCGCATAAGTGGTATCATACTCGCCGACGCATTCAGCGGCGCTACTGTCGTTAGGTAGTGCCCTTTGGGGATGATAGTTGGGCAGTTTAGGAAGGGTCTTACATGAACAAACTTGCAGCATTGGGAGTTTCAGTCTGTTTTCTGACGGCCTTAGGGCCTGCGAAGGTCTGGGGTGCGTCGGGTAGCCAATACTGGCCGACGTGGCGAGGGCAGGCTCGTACGGGAGTAGCCCCGCAAGCCCAGCCGCCGGTAACCTGGAGCGAGTCGGAGAATATCAAATGGAAGGTCAAGCTCACGGGGGATGGCTCGAATTCATCGCCCGTCATCTGGGAAAGCAGAATATTCTTTCAAACGGCGGTCGAAACCGACGTGAAAGGCACGCGCGCCGCCCCCACAGACGGCAGCTCAAGCAGCCGCAGAGGTCCAGGGGGAACGCCGCCATCGAACATCTATAAACTCAATCTTGTTTGCCTGGATCGACACTCCGGCGGCGTGCTGTGGGAAAAAACGGTCCGCGAAGAGCTGCCCCACGAAGGCCACCACAACGATCACGGCTTTGCTTCGTTTTCACCCGTAACGGACGGCAAATCCGTCTGGGCTTATTTTGGCTCGCGGGGACTCCATTGCTTCGACGTGGACGGTAATCTGAAATGGAGCAAGGACCTCGGCAAGATGAACACAGTGATGAGCTTTGGGGAGGGCGGCTCGCTGGCCGTAGCGGGTGATGCCGCGATTGTGGTGATGGATCACGAAGGCGATTCGGCCATCTATGCAGTCAACAAAACCACGGGGGAGTTGATCTGGAAGAAGGACCGCGACGAGCGCACTTCGTGGGCGACGCCGCTGCCTCTCGAAGTGAACGGAAAGATACAAGTGGTCACCAGCGCCACGAATCTCATTCGCAGTTACGATCTCGAAACGGGAGAGCTCATCTGGCAGTGTGCAGGGCAAACTCGCAATGTGATCCCCTCGCCTGTGGCGGGCTTCGGGATGGTTTTTTGCACCAGCGGCTATCAGGGCAGCTCTTTGCAGGCACTCGAGCTCGGTCGCAAGGGCGACCTGAGCGGCACCGACGCCGTCAAGTGGCACGTCAAGGAGGCGACGCCCTACGTTCCGTGCCCACTTCTGTACGGCGAGAAGCTCTATGTCTGCTCCGGCAACCAGGCCATCCTGTCGTGCTATAACGCTAAGACGGGAGAGCCATACTTCCTCAAGGAGAAGCTCGCGGACATCAGCGGAGTATATTCCTCCGGCGCCGGTGCGGCGGGCCGGGTGTACTTGCCCGGCCGCAACGGAGTGACATACGTGCTCAGACATTCCGAGAAATTCGAGGTACTGGCCGTCAATACGCTCGATGACAAATTCGAATGCTCGCCCGCTTTCGTGGGCAACGAGCTGTTCCTCAAGGGCAAAGAGAATCTGTATTGCATCGCAGGCAGTTCGTAGGGCAATCCCGTCAGGGACACCTTACGGCGCCACACAGGGTTGCCCTTACAGTGCTGTTGTGATATTCTAACGGCGTCGCTGGGTGGCCGCCCTATGTGGCTGTCACCCAAACGGAAAGCGTGTTAAATGAATGCAGCAGTGCTGAGCAATGTGTGTAAGTCCTTCGGTCAGGTTCGCGCCGTGAGCGATCTGAATGTGACGATCCCCGCCGGCAGCATCTATGGCTTTCTCGGTCCCAACGGCGCCGGCAAGACAACCACGATTCGCATGATGATGAACATCATCCGCCCCGACAGCGGGCGCATATCGCTCTTTGAAGACACCGACGTCGAGCGGGCGAAAAACAAAATCGGCTACATGCCCGAGGAGCGGGGCCTCTATCGCAAAATGACAGCCCGCAAGGTGTTGGCCTATTTCGGCGCGATCAAGGGTGTTTCCAAAGGCGAGCTTGCCCAGCGCGTGCCGCGATGGCTCGGCCGCATGGATTTGGCCAAATGGGCGGACAAGAAGGTCGAGGAGCTTTCGAGGGGCATGCACCAGAAGCTCCAGTTTGCAGTCACCGCGATCAATGAGCCGCAGATGCTGATACTCGACGAGCCTTTTTCGGGCCTGGACCCGCTGAATACCGATTTGCTCAAGGACATTATTCTTGAGATGCGCAATGAAGGCAAAACGATTATCTTCTCGACCCACGTCATGCACGAGGCCGAGAAGCTCTGCGACTCGATTCTTCTGATTAACAAGGGCAAGGTCATCCTGAATGATAAACTGACGGCGATCCGATCGAGGCAGAAGTCCAACGTCATTTGCCTCGAAGCGGAGGGCGATACGAGTTTCGTCGCCGAGCTTGCTGCCGTCGCGAAGGTCAAATCCGAGGCAAATCGGCTGGAAATCACCCTCGCTGCGAACGCCGACACACAACAGTTGCTTCGGTCCATAGTGGATCGCGTGCATGTTCAGGCCTTCGAGGTGAAAGTCCCTTCGCTGCATGAAATCTTCGTAAGTTTGGTTGGACAAAGCGATGCGCAAAACTCTTAAGGTCGCCCAGCGCGAGTACATCGAGACAGCCAAGACCAAGACCTTCATTCTGATGATCTTGATGCTGCCGTTCATGATCGGCCTGATTGCGTTCCTCGCCCAGCGGCTTAACCGCCCCGGAGGCGGCGCGCGTCCACCCATGAGAATCGCGGTGACCGACCTGTCGG
>DATKWR010000474.1:0-2914 GCA_035529475.1 Sedimentisphaerales bacterium
TTTCCTCAATCCAAAATTTCACAAGGGGGTACCACCATGTATCCGCAAATTTCTCTTATCCGCAAAGCTGCGCCTACTCCGGGCGATCTGCACGTCGATCGACTGCTGACCAACATCGCCTTGGGGTACGCGCAGGACATGGGCGCGTTCGTTGCGCATCGCGTCTTCCCTATCGTGCCTGTCCAGAAGCAGAGCGACAAGTACGCCGCCTACGAGAAGGCGGATTTCTTCCGGCGCCAGCTTGCCAAGCGCGCGCCCGGTGATCCTTCGCGTCCGCTGTCTTTCAAAATCAACACGGACGCCAACTATTTTGCCGACGTGCTCGCCGGCAACGTGCCGATTCCCCGGGAAACCCAGGTCAACGCCGATGCGCCGTTCAACCCTTCGCGCGATGCGACCTTCCTGCTCCAACAGCAGGCGATGCTTGAACGGGAAATCGAGTGGGCCTCGACCTTCTTCGCAACCGGCATTTGGGGAACCAGCAAGACCGTGAATCCGCTCTGGGACGCGGCCAGCTCCACGCCTCTCCAGGACATCGAAACCGGCATCAAGACGGTGCTCACCAACACCGGCTACAAGCCGAACAAACTGGTCGTCGGATATGACGTATGGAGCGTGCTCAAGAATCACACCGACATCGTTGATCGCGTGAAGTACGGGCAAACGCCGGGTAACCCCGCGATGGTGACGCCGCAGGCGATCGCTGCGCTGGCCGGCGTCGACGAAGTGCTGGTCATGGAAGGCGTCAAGAACACGGCTGCCGAAGGGCAGGCCGCAACGATGTCTTTCATCAGCGGCAAACACGCGCTATTGGCCTACGCCGCGCCGCGTCCGTCGATCATGCTGCCGAGTGGCGGCTACATCTTCACCTGGACCGGCTTCCTAGGCGCGAACGCCTGGGGCTCGCGTATTTCTTCGTGGTGGAGTGACGAACGGAAGTCCGACATTCAGGAAATCGAAATGGCGTATGACATGAAGCTCATCGCCTCCGATGTCGGCTACTTCTTCGACGTCGTGATCTCCTAACCACCATGTACGCAGCCTGGAGGGAGAAACGTCTGGACTATGACAAACGATGGAGCACTGATCCCAGTGTTCAGTTTGTTGTAGCACGGTCCTACCATCATCCAGACGGCATGGTTGTTGGGTCAAAACTCTACCGCATCGGAGAGGTCATACCCAAAGACCGTTTTCAGCCGTATCAACTTCGCAATCAATACGAAGCTCGCAATATTCAGTTAGCGCCAGAAGGGGGAAGCCTTACCGCTTCCCCTGAGTCGCCTGAGCCGCCGGGGGAAGACCCTGACACTTTCCCCGGTCTTTTTTCAACGACTTTCGGCCAGCTTCGGGAGCAGTGCAGGAATCTCGGATTGCCGACCTGGGGTAACAAGAAGCAGCTTCGGGATCGTCTCAACACCGCCCAAGGGGGTACCAAGTCATGAAAATCATCATTCGAATCAGAGGCCCGTTTCTGAAGGTGCTCGAACAGGCCCGCTCTATCATCAACAAAGCCAAGGCCGGCGCGAAGTTCGCCAGCAATTTGATCCTGAATCTGCTGGTGCGGTACTCGGTCGCCGTCAAGAACACCTGGACATGGGAGTGCTACGGGCCGGATGGTGTTCTCAAGTGGCGCGAGGTCGTGCCGAACATCGTTGTGAACGTCGGTCTGGACGATCTGCTGACTCAATACTTCAAGGGCTCGGCCTACACCGCCGAGCACTATGTCGGCCTGAAGAGTACTGGCACGCCGGCTGCCGGCGACACGATGACGTCGCACGCTACCTGGACCGAACTCGTTCCATACTCGAATGCGACGCGGCCCACCTTCACGCCAGGAACGGTATCGGGGCAGAGCGTCGATAACTCGGCCAGCAAAGCCGTCTTCAATATCAACGACAGCTCCACGGTTTATGGCGGCTTTCTGGTGACCGATTCCACCAAGAGTGGAACTGCCGGAGTCCTCTACGGCGTCGCCGACTTCACCGCACAGCGGGCCGTCGAATCCGGCGACACGTTGAACGTGACTGCTACCTGTACGGCTGCCACCGCGTAACATGAAGCCGGCGAGGAGTAAGACCCGCCAGGGCATTCTCGCCGACATCCTCCCGGTGGTAACCGATCCGGACACTGGCGAAGTGGGTTGGAGTCTGATCGGAATTTCGATTTTCTGTAGGTGGCCAGCATGAAAACTCTTTTCGTTTTGATTTCAATGATGCTTGCGAGTTTCGGAAGGCCGATCTTCGCTCAACCGTATCAGTGCTCGACTTTGGGAGAGCAGCGATTACTCGTCTTCATCGTCAATGGGAAGACCACCGTCGAGAAGGCGCACGCGGCGTTTTTCGGGCCTGCCGCCAATTCCCTTGACCAGTTTTTCCGCTATTCTTCCTACGGACAAACGTGGTTTACCGGCAATATTGTTAACGTCACGATTCAGCAGCCCGCTACGTGTGATCCGATCACCGTTCACGATCGGGCGAACGCGGCGGCGCTGGCGCAGGGGGTCAACCTCGATCTCTACACTCGGCGGATCTACGTCGGTGGCGTTGATACATGTTACTGGATGGGGAGCGTGTGGGCATTCTGGCCCAACAACACCTCATCGGGCGGTACAACTTACACCACATTTTGGCTAAACGGGCTAGGTGTCTGGAATCACGAGATGGGGCATTGTTTTGGATCGACGCATACGGACGGGTCGGACCCAACCGATGTAATGGCCGATCTGGTGTCCCATTTCAACGCGCCACACCGGATTCAGTTTAACTGGCTTGATACGATTCAGAACGTCACGGCCAGCGGGACTTACCTTATCTCGACGCTCGAAAATAAGGTATTTACGCCGCAAGTGCTGCGGATTCAGAAATCGGCGAATGAATGGTACTGGCTCTCTTATCGGCAAGAACCGATGTTCTCT
>DATKWR010000475.1:0-12016 GCA_035529475.1 Sedimentisphaerales bacterium
AAGCGCCCGTAGCTCAGTTGGATAGAGCAACGGATTTCTAATCCGTAGGTCACAGGTTCGAATCCTGTCGGGCGTGTTTTGTAACTCCTTGACTGGCAATGTCTTGCGTTGGCGGCTTTTTTTCATCTTCTCGCTCAGAAGGCATTTGCCGCAGAAAGCTGTTGCATTCCCCGTTCGCGGGCCTGTCTGGCCCGTTCCAAAAGATCGCCGCGGATCACACGATAGAAATTCCTCGTGGTCTCAAACTGACCCGGTAAAACCAGTGGCTTCACCTCGTGCAAGCCTGGGAGAACTCGCTTGTTCTGAGACGAGTTGACGCGCGCGAATCCAATCAATTTCTGCATTTTCTTGTTCCGTTTTCGGGCAAATTTTGGAAAATGCATACGAATAACTTTGAGTTATGCGCCTGCTCCGGCGACAAGTGGACTTCCTTTGCCTTGTCCGAAATAGTTTCGCAAGCGATCCTAATACCTATGAAGACAAACGGGGCCAATACCGAACCAATCGGTACTGGCCCCGCGCTGATACAAGTCTGCCATGTCAACCGTGCGGTTGATCACCCGTTTAATCAACTTAAGGCTCTGAAAGCTAATGCAGCCTGATATCGTCAAAGTACATTTTACCTGAAGTGCCGGCCTGTGGATTGTCCCTGTCGCCGAAGCCAATGGATAGCTGATCCACGTCTGTCAGGTTCACGCCCTGATCTGCAAAGCCTTTCAGATCGATATTCCATTTGGTCCAGGTGCTTATCTGTGTTGCACTGGGATCATCGTGATACACCACCGCACGTGTGCCGCCGGTATTGGCTAAAGCCACATACATCGGCTCAGGGGCGTTACTGAGTATGCCGACGTCCTGGTTCCTCCACTCGGTACCGACAGTACCGGCGATCTGGACGTTGGAGATTACGGCTTCACACGTCGCATTGGCGCTGCGTGCCGTCAGTGCCAAACCGATGTACACGGGCGCATTCATGGTGATCGGTACAGTACCCAGTTGCGTCCACGCACTGCCGTCGGAGGAACAAGAGGCCGTCAGGTTGCCGCCAAGGTCACGTTCTATCTTCACCCAGTAAGGAGCCGAGAAAGCGGCTTCCTCCGTTCTGCTGGTGATTTCACCGGCTGTAAGCCGGCGGTCGAACACGAGCCCCCTATTGGCTGAAACAGCCATCATTGCGTGCGCCGAACCTGCCTCCAGTGTGTCGCGAATCATTACGCCCACCCGGGCCCAGTTGTGCGTGTTTTGCACGCTCTCGACCTTGGCTATGATCGCCCCGGCGCCCGAGAGCTCCTTGTAGGCATAGTGGAACTCATCGAAGGTGTCCCAGATATCGGCACCGGAGGCGGTCATCGTATATGTGCTTGCCGATGCCTCTACAAAACTACCGACAGAGGCCGGATAACCTCTGAACCAAAGCGACAAGGAACCAATGCCTCGTATAGTCCAATCCCGCCGCTGTGGACTCAACGGCATAGTGGCCTCGGAGTAGCCCACGCGGTTGTCGTAGAAATACGGCATCGACTGGGTGCCGCCGTGGACAATCGAAGTCTCCGCGAAAGGCGGCTCGGGATTGGCTATCAGGGAGCCATTGGCCGGGTCGCCGTGGCCGTCGCCCCACGTACTGAATATCTCGTCGGGTGGATAGTCGTTGTAGTCCTCAAAATCGTCCAGGACAAAGTATTCCTGTGTCGCAAAGTTCCAGATATCACCTTGCCAGGTTGTGGGGGTCTCGGCGTCGTTGACCTCATCGACCCGCCAGTAATAAGTCTGGCCCAAGTCGAGGGACAAGGGACCATGACCGGCCTCGGTCACGGTGCTGACAGGTGCAGTACCATCTATCACGGCCTGCTCGTCGGTGCTAAGGTACATTTATGCCAATTAGCCGTCCCGACGTCAAGAAAAAGGGTCTGCCGGTCCCCATTTTTTGCCGCTGGTTCGATGGTAAGAAGCGAGTTTCACCTAAAGTGAAGCCCCATTACATAGGCATCCTGCTTAACAAGCACATACTGCCCACTTTGATTCTGGGTCGAGAAGTGTTATTCCTTTTGCCCGCGATATCCTATGTACAGCGGCATGATTCTTTCGACGGCCTGGCCCGTCCCGATCTCCGGAAAATCCGAAGATGGGAATGTCTTTGCGGTCCCGTCACGAGCATCCTGAATATAGACCTTGTACGTCTTATCGCTTTGGATGAAACGCGTGATGATTGAAACGTCGGCGCTGTTGGTTTGAATGTACGGGTAGGGTTCGGTGTACCATAACGGTCTTCCATGGTTTGTGTGGACGCCTCCCAGGATTTCGACCTTGGAAGTCTCCCCTATATCGAAGCCGACGCCTCCCCCTTCGGTTTTGTAACCCAGAAGAACAACGCGGCAGTTGTCTCCGATGTGGAACAGATGGTCGCGATACTCATCATTGCCCCATCGCCAAAAGACGTCAACGTTCCTGGTCGCATAATCCTGATCCACCCGCGAAATATTCGTCGAACAAAGGAACGCCTTGGCGCCCGGATGGTTGCCAGGATTTCCGAACCGCCCGGACACCAATTCCGTATAAACGGTTCTTTTGCAGTCCTGTTCAATCAGGACACGCGACCGGTTGCCGGATTTGCACAGGTCGCGAAAATGGATCGGATCAGGACAGTTTTCGCTCACGCGAAATGCAGTGGGCCCCGAAATGCCGCAGAACATGAAATCTACGACCTTGATATGTGCAGGGATGTTGACCGTTCTTCCAACCCTGTAATTCCGCTTTGGAAAGTAGAACACCGACTTGGTTGTGTCGTTCATGGCCTGTTGAATCGCCTCGGTGTCGTCCGTTCTCCCATCGCCAGTGCCCGCGGTGGCCCATTGTGACAAATCCTGCTCCCAGGGAACAAATGGGACCTCTTCAATGGGCAGATTCATCGACGTGCCGGGCATGTCGGGGGAAAATTTCTCTATCGGATCGGACACATACTCGGTCACGCTTGCCGGCTGCGCCACCGCACCATCCTTTCTGACGCCGCTGCCGTATCCGGAGACCGCAACATTTCGGGCGAACAAGTGGCCAATGCCATACCCATCGTCAACGATCTCAATCGCCGCATTGGAAGAGGTTCCGCCGGTAAAATGGCTGTCGAGGACTACGGCGTGGGTATAGCAGTCGGTAATCTTGACAGCGGGCACGGAGTTTTCGCTCTTGATCCTTCTCATTGTCCCGGAGCCTGCCTCGCAAAGGATGCCCGCCTTGCTCTGGTTTCTTAGCGTGATATATTCGAGGGTTGGATTGTAGAAATGCCGATTGTGTGTACCCAGGCGAATGCCGTAATCAAAGCCTTCGACAACGATGTCGCGGAAATACCCACACGGCCCTCCCATAGAGAAGTCGTATCCGACGAAGCCCTTTGCGTCGCCCGAACGAATCAGCAGCTCGCTAGCCTCCCCATTATTTGCCGAGGTCCAGCGGATTCCAACCGCTCCCGGATTCTCCTTGCCGGCGTCAATTGTCAGGTTCTTGATGGCATTGTTGGCCTTCATCGGATTGACATCTGCCTTCTTGCCGAAGGAGAAGATCGGCTTGGGATTTTCCTTGTCGGCAAAGCCTGGGGAATTGTCGGCAAGTCTGACGATAGTATTCCGGCGACTCTGCCCGATGAACCGCAGCCAGACACAGTATTCCCGCTCGACACTGACCACTTTACGGACGGGACCGGAATAGATCAGCGTATCGTTTACGTAGTACACCCCGTCCGGTATATAGAGGATGTATGAGCACGCCGTAGAAGAGGGCTGGGTGACCTTTCGCTGCATGTCGCCGTACTTGTCCAACTGCCCCATGATGAAGTCATATATGGCGATAAAAGCCTTCGTGTTATGATCGGCGTCGGCCGCGTTGCCCGAGCCTTTGGCGTGGTAGGGCGATTTCGTGATATCGATAATCGGGCCGCCGTTTTCCCGGAAAGCGCCCTCGGGATAAATCATATTGAGGTTGTGTCCTCTGTCTCCATCCACTTCAAGAGCAGGATTGCCGCCCACTCGTTCATTGTCTTTGGCCTGGGCGGCGCAAACTTGGGAAGCGCCGAAGATGGCGACTGCGAAAAAGAGAACGAAAAAAGTCTTCACGATGGATCCTCCTCTGGATAACGATCGGATGGTGGCCTGGGGCGGTCGGTGTGCCCCGGTGTCGATTTGCCAAACCCAGACACAGCGATTCAAACATTGCTCTTTCATATCGGTCCCTTTCGAACATCTACACATCCAGGGTTTTCACTATCGTTCTTAGCCATTGTATGCTATGATCCTTGCTTGGAATAGACTTTCAATATAAGGAGGAACGCCCAGAATGAGATTTTGGAGTACAGTTTTGTTTCTCGCGTTTATCGACAGAATGAGAAATTTCACAAACTGTTGAACGATCTGGAAATCCCTCACACATACACTATTCTTCCGGGCGTCGGTCATGACCAGGGCACGATTTATCGGCAAACAGGTATGCGGATGTTTGGGTTCTACTGGGAAGTATTTTCCGAAATCTGCCCGAAAACGGAACAATAAAATGCAGAAATGGATTGGATTCGCGCGGGTCAACTCGTCCCAGAACAAGCGAGTTCTCCCGGGCTTGCACGAGGTGAAGCCGCTGGTTTTACCGGGTCACAAGACGGTAGCCCTCCGGAGGCGAGGCGGGCAAGCTCATTGCAGAAATTCTGGTGGACAACACCTCTGGATATCCGGATAATGGCCGCAGTGTTCTTAGAGACTCGGTTGTAGTTGGGACCGGGAAAAAGGCAACAATCAACGATTTGGAGGTCAATGACGCCGATGGTCACGAAAGCGAACTCACCCGAACAGTTGAAGAATCCCGGCCACGACGGACAGGTCATGGATCGTCGCGATATGCTTCGCGCTGCCGGCGCTGCGCTGCTTGCAACTTCGGCCTTCCCGATGAAGTGGGTGGCGGCCGCCGAGGGCAAGAAGCAGAAAATCCTGTACTTCAGCCGGTCCGCCGGCTTCGAGCACGATGCTGTCAAGCTCAAGAACGGTCAACCCAGTATCTCCGACAGAACTCTCACCGAGCTGGGCGGCAAGCATGGCTTTGAAGTGGTCTGTACGAAGGATGGTCGTGTTTTCGATGGCGATCTCGACCAGTACGACGCTATCGTCTTCTATACCAGCGGCGATTTGACCAAGCCCGACAAGGCGGGGACTCCGCCCATGTCGCCCGAGGGCAAGCAGAAGCTTCTGCGGAAGATCGCCGCCGGCAAGGGTTTCGTCGGCCTCCACGCTGCCACGGATTCGTTTCATTCCAAAGGCCCTTCAAATGAGAATCAGACCGAAGTCGATCCTTACATCGCCATGATTGGCGGGGAGTTCATCGTTCACGGTGCCCAGCAGGAGGCGACGATACGTGCCGCCTCGCCGAGCTTTCCCGGCGTGAAGGAATTTGGCAAAGTCCAGAAGCTCAATGAAGAATGGTACACACTGAAGAATTTCGCGAAGGACCTGCATGTGATCCTCATTGAGGACAACGAAGGGATGAAAGGCGACTGTTATCAGCGGCCGCCGTTCCCATGCACGTGGGCCCGCATGCACCGCAAGGGGCGCGTCTTCTACACCTCTTTCGGTCATCGCGACGATATTTGGACCAATCCCAGCGTCCAGGGGATCATCGTCGGCGGCCTGGCCTGGGCCATGGGTAACGTCGATGTCGATGTGACAGCTAATATCGTTGAAGTTACCCCCAAGGCCAGTCAGTTAAGGTATTGATATTTCGCCTTGGGTGCTGCGATGAACGAAGGGGACGAGCATCGAGATAAGCCGGCGGCTTTTGGCAGAAAAACGGTTCTGCTTGCAATTGGCATTGCGCTTGTCGTTGCCGTTGTGAGCTTTACGGTCGTCGCGTTCCTGCCTCGTCCTAAAGGGCCTTTTTTTGACGCGCCTCTTCGGAGTTTCTTAACGGGGCTTGGCGTGTTGGCCGTAGCGTGTCCGCCCTTGATTATCGGTCGGCTGCTCAAGAAACGAGCGGAAACCTCGCCGTATTTCGAGGAAGGGTTCATAAGGGCCGTTTTCAACCTCTTCGGCTTCGTGTGCTTTGTCGTAGGCCTGACGTGCATCGGCCTGAGTGTGTGGGCCTTGCTCAAGCGGCTGTTCTCTTGACGAGATCACAGGATCCACATTATCAGTTCGAATAATGAATGTCGTAGGGGCAACCCTATGTGGTTGCCCAGGGCAGGCACGTAGGCCTGCCCCTACATCGTTCGATATTCGATATTTGAAGAGGCTTTCGCGGAGATTAAATCATGCGGTCCTACAATTTCACGACTCTGTTGTGTGCATTGTTGTTTGGGGTCGGGTCTCTGACAGAAGCTCAGGAGTACGGATCGCCCGACCGGGGCCAGCCCGGCGATGAAATGATCCAGCACTACCTCGGGCGCGTGACGCAGCAAATCCATGAACGGTTTCTGGAGAACGTCCAATCCGTCGAAGACTGGAAGAGCCTTCGAGCCGGGTACAAGGATGAGTATTATTACATGCTCGGGCTTTCGCCCATGCCGGAGAAGACGCCACTCGAGGCGACCGTCACCGGGACGCTCGATGGGGACGATTACGTTGTCGATATGCTGCACTATCAAAGCCGGCCCCGGCTCTATGTCACTGCAAATCTCTATCGGCCGAAGAACGTCTCCGGGGGCCAGCGCTTGCCCGCTGTGCTGTACGTCTGCGGACATTCCCCGCGTGGACGAAACGGCAACAAAACGGCTTATCAGTCGCACGGCATCTGGTTTGCGCGGCATGGCTACATCTGCCTGGTCCTGGACACACTGCAACTGGGCGAGATTGCCGCTATCCACCACGGGACGTATCGGGAGGGGCGCTGGTGGTGGCACTCTCGTGGCTATACCCCCGCGGGCGTGGAGTGCTTCAACGGAATCCGGGGCATCGACTACCTGATCAGCCGGCCGGACGTGGACCCGGAGCGTGTTGCCGTAACGGGAATCAGCGGCGGCGGGGCGGCGACTTTTTGGATTGCCGCAGCCGATGAGCGAGTCAAGGTCGCCGTGCCCGTCAGCGGAATGGCGGATCTGATGTCATACGTGCCGAATCGGGTCATCAACGGGCATTGCGATTGTATGTTCTTGTACAATACATTCGAATGCCCCTGGACGCGGATTGCCAGCTTGATAGCGCCGCGAGCGCTTCTGTTTGTCAACAGCGACCAGGACCGCATTTTCCCGATGGATGCGAACCATCGCGTCATCAACCGACTGGAGCGGGTCTATAGCCTGTACGGCGCAAGCGACTTCGTCGACAGCGTGGTCAGTATAGGAGGCCACGCCTATCGTCAGGATATCCGGCAGGCGGCTTTTCGTTTTATCAACATGCACTTGAAGAACGACGCGAGGGTTGTCACCGACAGCGAAGTCGATCTCGTGACAGGCTCCGGCAACGCCCTCACGTCTCCGATCGAGCCGGAGAAACTTCGAGTATTTCCCAAGGATTCGGACATTCCAGCGGATGAGCTGAACACCACGATTGACCAGCACTTTGTTCCTGTTGCGAAAGTCGAGCCGCCTCAGAAGGGTGGCTATGAAACCTGGAAAGCCACACTTCTCAAGGAGCTTCGCCGAGTAGTATTTCGATATTTCCCCGACCGGATTCCTCCAGCTCGTCCCCTGGGGATGACACCCGATAACGTCCGCGTTGAATCCGAACCCGGCATTGAAGTTGGGCTGAGACGTGCCGGGGAGCTTGAGCCGGCGAAGGATCCAAAGCGTATTTTAATGGTTGTGGAAAATGCTGATTCGAATGACTCTGTGTCCGGCTGGGTGCGTCGCGTCCGGCAATCGGGTGATTATGTGTACGTCTGCACTCCTCGCGGCGTCGGCCCGACGCAGTGGACGCGCAAGAATCCGCCGAACTACGTCGAGCGTTCCCACGTTCTGCTCGGACGGGCCGTCGATACGGGGCGCGTCTGGGACGTCATTGCTTCGGTCCGCCATCTGCACGACAAGTACGGCGGACGCATTCCCGTTCACGTGCTCGGCGAAGGTTCGGCTGCCGTTCTGGCGGCGTATGCGGCTCTGTTGGAGCCGGAGATTGCCGGCGTGATGTTGAATAAGCCGATCTTGTCTCATACGAACGCCGAGGCGCCGCAGTTTCTCAATGTCTTGCGAGTCTGCGACGTTCCGGACGCCCTGGGGATGCTCGCTCCGCGACCGGTGACTGTTTATGGTGACGGCGGCGATACGTTAGAAAAAGTCGCTGAGATATTTACTGCTTCCGGAGCGTCGAAGAATTTCGTCAGGAATCAGAATTGACGAAGCTCAAAGCGACAGGTCGAAGCGCGCGCGTTCGCGGCGAAATCTTTCTCGTTGATTTTCAGGCCGAAGCCCGGCACCTCCGGAATTGTTGCATAGCCGTCACGGTTCTGGAGGCCCTCGGCGATCAGGATGTCGTTGGAAAGCGGGTCGTGTTCGGCGCGGCAGTTGCCGGTTCCTTCGATGTCGGCGTTGGTGTACAGCCGGACCGTTCGATCCATGGCGCGCCGGCCGTGCACGTCGAGCCGGGAGTTCTTGCCCGCGAGCTTGGTTCGCTCACTGACCAGATCAAAGCCGGCGATGCGAGTAATCTTGATATAATTCGGTTGCGTTGCGGCCCAACCCCGTGCGCAGACGAACGGACTGCCCGCGACCGACTTAAGAAATTCACGTCGTCCCAGTCAGGGTCCTTCCAGCGGAGGCGTTATTGGCTGTTCTTATTCTTCCTTGCTTGCTTTGTCGACTTGCTGTATGGCGCTACGGGCGGCAGCAGCGGCTTGAGCCTGGCCACGATCTGCGGATGCTGATCGGCAATGTTTTTGACCTCGGCCGGGTCGGTCTGCAAGTCGTAAAGCTCCAGTGTCGCCGTTGATTCCGTCTTCTGCGCCTTTTTCCCCTCCGACCCGGTCACGACGAGCTTATACCGCCCGTCAAAAGCCATCGCCCAGTCGTCCAGCGAGCTGACGGCATACGTTCGCGGCAAATCTGCCCGTCCTTCGATGAAGGGACGCAGAGATTTCGAGTCCATGTCTTTCGGAACCGCGATCCCGGCGTAATCCAGGAACGTGGCCGGAAGGTCCAACGTTTCGACGGGCTTCTCGCACACGATGTTCTTCTCGATTCCGGGTCCGGCCACAACCAGCGGTACGCAGACCGAAGGATGATACGGTTTCGACTTGCTGCTCATGCCGCGGTCGCCAAGCATCTCGCCGTGATCCGAGCAATAGACAATCAGCGTGTTCTCAAGCTCGCCTCGCTTCTTCAACTCTTCCTGAAAAACGCCCAGCCACCGGTCGATGTTATGGATCATCGCGCCATAATTGCGTCTTCTGGCGGTCCAATCCTCTCCGTCGCCTGCTCGCGGGGGCGGGAACCTCGCATCTTTCCATTGCTCATACATACTCTTGGTAATGTCCATCGGCGGATGCGGCCCATTGAAGTTGATCTGGATGAACCAGGGCCTGCCCTTCGGCACCGAGCGGATGAGATTCAGGCCATTGTTGGCTATCCAGTTGTCGCAGTATGCGTCGTCCGGCATCAAAGACGGGCCTGCATAATCGTGGTCCAGCGTCTTGAAATTCTTCAAATGGGCGTCGGCAAGACCCCGGCTCTCGAGAAAAGCAAAGTACGGCTCGGGTTTCTTGCCATTGTTATAGGCATTGGCGCCGTCCATTTTGCCGGCGTTGTCGATGCCGTCGGAGAAACCCCATGCCTCAAGCAGCGAAGGTTCGCCTTGTCTTTGGTGCTTGCCATCCTGCTCCCAGTTCATGCCGGGCTTATCCAGGTCGAACTTGCCGCACCCGAGCACTTGATATCCAGCCTTGCGAAGCAGGCTGTAGAACGTGGCTTGCTCGAGCGGATAGGGAACGCCGTTGCTGGCCACGCCGCAATTCGCATAAGCCTTGCCCGATGCCAGGCAGGCCCGTGCAGGCGCGCAGACGGGCGCGGGGCTGAGCGCATTGGTGAAATGCACGCCCCGGCCTGCCAGTCGTTTGAGGTTCGGCGTGATGTCCGGTACCTCTGGATTCATGCTCGTCCAGTCGAAGCGATGCTGGTCGGGGAAAAAGAACAGAATATTCGGCCGGGAAGCCTGGTTGGCCCATGTGATGCAATCCATCGCAGGCAGGCCCGCAACCGCCACGCCGGCAGCCTTCAAAAACGCGCGTCGATTCATCTTCATTGCAAGTCTCCAAAATATGTCACTCACTAAGATTTCACTGCCTTGTGAGGCCTCATGATAGCCTGGCTACTTATTCTGATCCGCCGTGGACTTTTTGCTTGCACGCTTGCCGGTTTGCTCTTTTGTCTTCTTGGCGCTTTTTGCGGCGGCCTTGCCGCTTCGGTACGGCTTGACCTGACCCCGAAGGTCGGGCTGCGTGCGTTTCCACCAGTCGTCCAGAAGTTGCCGCATCTCGGCGAGAATCTTGTCGCTGCCGGGCTTGCCAATCAGATTATCCCACTCCTGCGGGTCTTTCTCCAGGTCATACAGTTCGAGGGCCTTCCTGGCTTCAAACCTGCACTTGTAGCGCGAAGCGCGAACGACCACGGAGTTGCCCATCTCGATAAAAGCGGTGTTGGGCCAGTTGGCGGTCTTTCCTTCCAGCAGCGGCATCAAACTCCGGCCCTGAACGGCCGCAGGGGTGGGCACGCCGAGCAGGTCGCAAAAAGTGGGATACATATCGACGTGCTCGACTATTTCGTGCCGCACAATACCACCGGCAATACGCCGCTTGTAGCGCATAATCATGGGGATGCGGGCGGCGCCGTCGAACATGGTCATTTTGCCGAATCGCCCGTGCTGCCATTGCATGTCACCGTGGTCGGACGTATAGGAAACGACGGTGTTGTCCGCGAGCCCCAGTTTTTCAAGGGCTTCGAGCACCCGGCCGATGTTCCTGTCCATCTGTGTAATACTGGCCATATATGCCGTCATCACGACGGGGGCTTGCTCGTCGGTGAGGTCCGCCCATTCCTGCGTGGATTTCTTCAGGAACGGGTTCGGCGTCGGCGGCTGGGGCGGTATCTTAACCTTGCCTTCATAAAGCTTATAGAAATTCTCCGGAGCCACGAAGGGCGGATGAGGTGCCGAGAAAGAGCACCATACGCAGAAGGGCTTATCGCCTTTCTTTTCGAGCCATTCTATGGTCTTGCCGGCGATGTAGTGTTCGTATGTTTCGTCTTCAGTCTGGGTGGAGATTCCCCATGGTTGGCCGCTTCGAGCGAGGATCTTCGTGTTTCTAATCTCGGTGCCCTTGTCTTTGCTGTAGTCGGCCTTTTCCACGCGGTCGTCGAATCCATGCTGCTGATCTTCGTCCACGAAGTGCATCTTGCCGATGGCGGCCGTCCGGTAGCCTAACGTTTTCAAGTAGCCACCGATAGTCTGCTGGTCCTGCGGCAGGGCGTAGGTGTTGCCGAGGGTGCCGTGGCTGTGCGCGTATCGGCCCGTAATCATGGACATTCGCGAAGGAACGCAGACGGGCCAGTGGCAGTAAGCGGCATCGAATAACGCGCCTTCGGCGGCCAGGCGATCCATGTTCGGCGTGCGCACCAACGGATGGCTCGTGCAGCCCATGAAGTCCCACCGGTGCTGGTCCGACATCAGAAACAGAATGTTCGGCCGTTTAACAGGTTCGGCTTTCGCCGCCGAGCCTCGCGCTGCTATGGACTGCTCGCTCAGAGCGCCGGCCAGGCCGACCGCTGCGGCTCCCGCCCCCAGACGAGTGACAAACTGGCGCCGTGTGATCTTGTCCCGATTCTGTGCATAGCTCTTCATACCCGAAACCTCTCAAATACATTGTTCAATGACGATCCCGAACGTTTCGACGTACTATTCTACCTGATTGAGCGCGGGATTTCCACCCATCCTGCAAATATAATGCCGCACCTGCGGCGTCTTAAAGCCATCGGAGCGTTCTGCGTAAAGAACTACAATCAGCCCCGGCGGGATCGGTGACAGGACACAGGACGCAGAGGCTGCAAGAGCCTCCAGGGGTCTGAGTC
>DATKWR010000476.1:0-10198 GCA_035529475.1 Sedimentisphaerales bacterium
TCGATAGCCGCCTGGACCGGATCGGTTTGCGAAGATTCGCTCTCTGGGTCTTTACTGTTCGCCGCCTTGCGTTTCATGCTGATGATTATACACGGTCGCGGGTCGCATCTTCAACAGCAAAACGCCGGTGGGCATCAGGCGGGTACGGTCGACATTCGGTGGCGGATTGCGATTCCTTCTTAACGGTTGTCTTTTCGACCGGAGGCCGAAGTGGAGAAACCTGGCCGCGAACGAAAAACACACCCTATCCGCTGCCAGATGTCTCGACTGCGCTGCGCTTCGCTCGACAAGACAGAACTCGCCTCTGAAGGCCTCGCCGACCCCGCATGAACCCTCCCACCATATTCCGACCGCGCCCCCTCAGCTATCGAGCATCTCACCAGACAATCTTTGATTCCCTGTACGATTCGTTGTCCGCAGCAATATCGAAAACAATATCCTCTGTCATTTCCTGCGGCTTGAGTCTCTTTTTGAACTTGCACAGAGTTGCTGACTTCGGAACATCCGCAAACAATGCGGCGGCTTGCGTTTCTGCATCGCCCACAAGATCGGAGAACTTCCACTGTGTGGTCTTTGTCGCGCGTCGTAGTGTTAGCCGCTCGCCACAACTGAGCTTCCTCTCGCTCAGTGTGTAGAGCAGCACTTCGGTTTCCGCTCCAATAGTCGATGTCAAGGCCAGTGGATATATGGCTCTGTCGGTCTTGAATTTCAGGATCAGGGGAGCCACCATCTTGCCCGAGACGATCTTGCGTCCTTGCGTGCCTGGTTCGGGCTGAACCTTAGCGGCTACAAAACACCAGTTGTGATTCACATATTTCTCGAAAACCTGGACATCGCTGTCTCCAAAGCCAAAGCCATTCTCCTTCAGCCAGCCCAAAATGCCTTCCGCGCTCTGGCCTGTGATGACCTTGACGTGATATACGCCCACCTCTTCTGCGTTAATCGCCTCAAGTTCATTGCTATATCCCAGAGGCGCGGTTATTACGAACAGAAGGAAAGCAATGCCACCCGCAATCAGACCATTTCTCAAACGAGTCCACCACGCGGATTTTGGAAGTCCGATCTTATTCAGAAACGGGTATTCCAAGAGAACGAGCAACACAAAGGCAACACTGCCCACAAAGAAGACTGCGATGGTGGCGCCCATACAGCCAAAGATACTCAATACCCTTGGCAGAGTGGCCCGAGCCGCTTCAAGGAAGAAGATTCTGGCACCCTCAGCGTCTGCGTTGGCAATCTCCGGTACGCTCGGCACCGGCACCACCCAGCCCAACGAATTGACTGCTGCTGAGTCAGATGCCTCATATATGCTCTGCAAAACTAACGTTTCCGAACCCTCGTGGAACAGTATGAACCCACGTTGATAAGGGATATCCGGCGGTATCTTTTCCCCGTAGAATTTCCCATCCGCATCGGCGCGCCCGCAAATACCCCCCGCCATAAGAAGCAGGAGCACGCACCTTAGAATCATCCTCATTTTCGTCCCTCCAAACAAATTTCATTTCGCTTGGGACAGTACCTCTGTGAACTGCAACGTACATGTTAAATGACACTATGTCAAGAGATTCTTTGCCTGTCTGACGTTGAAGGGTGCGCATTTCACGCTTGCAGGCAGGATTTATCGCTTTTTGCGCACCAGCATAGCGGGGCTTTTGTAGTCCGGCAGGGTGGGAGGCTCAAGGGCGGAGCCTTTGGGCATGGCCGACATGACAGAAACCATCCCCAAGCTACGCTTGAGGCTGCCACCCATCGCCGCTATGCTGTTGCCCCCAACGCGACAAATCCCCTGCTCCGGGGCAAAGCCCCGGCTTGGACACTATGTGGCGAGCAGCGTGAGGATTGCGGGTTACGCCACGGCGGCGGGTTCGGGCTCGTATTCGCCGAAGCGGACGCTGATTTTTTTGCTGACGCCGCGGATCTGCATCGTGATGCCGAACAGCACGTCGGCCATGCTCATCGTCCGCTTGGCGTGCGTGATCACGATGAACTGCGAGTCCTTCTGGAACTCCCGGATCAGCATGTTGAACCGCTCGTTGTTCGCTTCGTCGAGCGCGGCGTCCACCTCGTCGAGGAAGCAGAACGGCGAGGGCTTGGCCTTGAAGACCGCAAAGAGCAGCGCCAGCGCCGTCATGGACTTTTCACCGCCGGACAGCAGCGAGATGCTTCGCGTTTCCTTGCCGGGCGGCTTGGCGATGACTTCGATTCCCGCTTCGAGAACGTCCTCGGCGTCTTCGAGCATGATATCGGCCCGGCCTCCGCCGAACAGCTTGCGGAAGATTTCCTGGAAATGCCGCCTGATTTCCTCGAACGTCTCCTGGAATTTCTCGCGGCTCTTGTTGTTGAGGCGAATGATGAGCTGCTGCAACTGTCCCCTGCTGCTGTTGAGGTCCTGGACCTGCGTGCTTAGAAATTCATGCCGTTTTTCGAGCGCATCCTGCTCTTCGATGGCATCGACGTTCACGCTGCCGAGCCGCTCGATTTTCCCTCGCAGGCCGGCGATCTCGGCTTTGATGGCCTCCCAATCGACGTCCTGGTGCGTGTAGTCCGCATAGGCTTCGGCCAGCTCGATCTGCAGCTCGTCGCGGACGCGCTCGACGAGATCCTGCTGCCTGACCTCCAACTGGCTCAGCTCAATCCGCAGCTCGTTGATTCTCTGCTCGGTCTGGCTTTTCTCGGCGCGTTTTTGGCGGATGAGCTCTTCGGTTTCTCTTTTTTGGACGTTCAACTCTTCGATCCGGCCTTGCAGCAGCCGGCATTCTTCCTGCTTCTTGTCTTTCTCGACAAACAGATCCGAGACGTTGGCCTCGCAGGCCAGGATGTCCCTCTGGGCCTGGGCCAACTGCTCGCGGCAGCTCTGTATCTCCTGCTGGGCGGCGTGAGCGGCCGTCTGGTTTTGCTCCATCTGGCTCTGCAGGCTCGCGAGCATTTGCTTGAGCGCCTTGCTCTGCTCGGCCGTCTGGCCCAGCGCGATCTTCACGTCGGTGAGCTTGCCCGCCAGCGCCTGCTGCTGCTCTCTTTGGCCGGCGTGCTCGGCTTCGAGTTGTGCGATGTGCTCGGTCCGCTCGTTGTTGACCGCTTCAAGCTCCTGAAGTTTCTGCTTCGAGTCGTATTCCTTCTGCACCGACTGTGCGATTTGCTCGGCCAGAAGGTCGATTTCACTGGCGATCAACGGTTCTTCATCTTTGAGCCGCTTGATGTTCTGGTCGATCACGGCCAGTTTCGAGCCGACCTGCATCTTCTCGGTATTCGCTTCATAGACCGCCGTGCGCAGGTCCTTGCACAGCTTGTCCAGGTGTACCTTCGTCTGGCTGTTCCTGGTGATCTGCTCTTCAATCGCTTCGATTTGCGCGGCGATCTCGCCGATAGTTTCCTGCAATTGGCGCAGCCGGCTCTTGCGCGATATCAGGCCGGTCGCCCTGCCGAGCGGTCCGAGCCGGACCGTCCCGTCGGAGCCGACAAACTCGCCCTTCAACGTCACCACCTTGCAACCGTCCGATGCTTTGCCGGCCAGATCGATCGCCTCACTCAGCGACTCAACGACCAGCGTCTTGCCGAGCAGCTTCCAGACCAGCGGTGCGTACCGGGCGTCGAACGTCACGAACTCGGCAAGCCGGCCTTTGACACACGAGACCTCCGAGAAATCGACGTTGTCCGCAAACGGCTCGATCTTGTCGAGGCAAATGAAATTCACCCGCCCTTCGAGCTGCTTTATGGTTTCCTGGTCGGCCAGCATCCGGTCCGTGCTGTTGACGACCAGCGCATCGGTCTGGCCTTCGAGAACGGCCTCGACGGCATGGGCGTATTGCACGTCGGCCCCAATGATGTCCGCGAGGACGCCTTCGACGTAATCCATCTGGCTGCTCTGGGCCGAGCGACGACGCAGGATGCTCTTGACGCCCGCCTTGAGCCCCTCGCGCCGTTTCTCCATATCCGTCAACACCGTCAGCTCGCTGTTCAGCGCGCTGCGAGCCTCTTTGCTTTGGGCCAACCGCTTGCCGTCCGCCGCCACGTCGCGTTCGATCTGTTCGGCGCTGCTGCGTTTGGATTCGAGGCTGTCCTTCAGCTCGGCCAGCACCTTTTCGATGTCACCAAGCCGGGCGTTGTGCCGGGCCTTTTCGGTCAGAAGCTCCTCCAGCTCCGCACGGGCCGTCTGTGCGCGGCCGGTGAGCCGGTCCTTCTGGCTCGAGAGGCTGTTGCGGTACACCGAAATGCTCTGAACCTCGTTATGGAGCTGGGCGGTCCTGCGGACGATATCGATGATTCCCGACTTCTCATCTTCGAGCTGGGCCTCCAGCGATGCGCACTCGGCGTTGATTTTCTGGATGGCGGCCTGGGTCTGCTCGACTTCGCGGGCCTTCTCTTCGAGCATCCGGTCGCAGCGTTCGGACTCGCTGCTCGATTGGGCGGCGTTCTGCTTCAAGAGGTTCATCTGCTCGCGCAGGGTCTCAATCTTGCCGGCGGCGGATTCTTTCCGCTGCCCAAGCTCGGCCACCCTGGCCTGCAAAAAGTCGATGCGCTGTGTCTGCTGCTCGATTTTGCTCTGGACGGACACAAGGCCGTTTGCGGTACCGTTGAGCGTGTGCTCGGTTTCGATAATTTCTTCGCCCAGACGGCTAAGCAGGGTGTCCTCTTTTGAGACTTCCGCCTCCAGGCCCTCGAACTGCTCGTTGACCCGGGCCAGGGCCTGCTGCTTCTCGGTCGTCTGGGTCCGATTCTTGGCGTATTCCACCAGCGAGTAGTTGACCTGAAGCTCTTTGAGCCGCTTGGTATATTCGAGGTAGTTTCGCGCTTTGCCCGCCTGGAGCTTGACGCTGCGGAGCCGTTTGGCGACCTCGCCCAGGATGTCGGCGAGCCGCAGCAGATTTTGTTCGGTCTTTTCCAGCTTGCGAAGCGCTTCTTTCTTGTGCGCTTTGTACTTGCTGATCCCGGCCGCTTCTTCGAAGATGGACCGCCGGTCCGTTTTCGACGCACTGACCAGATGGTCCACCTGCCCCTGTTCGAGAATCGAATAAGCCTTTGTACCGATCCCGGTGTCCATGAACAATTCACGGAGGTCCTTGAGACGGCAGACTTTGTCGTTGATGCGGTATTCGGATTCGCCGCTCTTATAAATCTTTCGAGAGACCTGGACCTCTTCGGTCGCGACCGGCAGAGGCCGCGAGCCGCCCCTGTCGGGGTTGGACAGAACCAGGGTCACTTCGGCCGCACCGAGGGGTTTCCTGCTCGTGCTGCCGCCGAATATCACGTCCGCCATTTGCCCGCTTCGCAGGCTTTTGACACTCTGCTCTCCGAGGACCCACTTGACGGCATCGACCACGTTGCTCTTGCCGCAACCGTTGGGCCCCACGATGGCGGTGACAGGTGAATCAAAGACAAATTCCGTCTTGTCGGCGAAGCTCTTAAACCCGTTGAGTACAACCTTTTCAAGTCTCATTCATTATCCTGTTGCTAACGTCCGGTAACTGCTAAAAACTGAACTTCTGCAAAATTGAAGTCAGGCATATATTATTTCAGAAAATCGGTTTCACGATTTTCTGAAAATAATCGGGTATGGTATCATAACCTATTGTCTCGACAAATATTACACATCATGTTTTAGAAAGAAAAAATCGAAACAGAAGACTTCTTCTTTCCAAAAGTATGCCTGACTTCTATTTTGCAGAACTCTTATTGCCAGAATCTCTACACACTGACTTTGCGCAAAATACGCACTATTGTTATCGGCCGAAGGTTTGTCATTTCTTGATATTTAGGCCGATTTTTGGCGGGGGTCCGGCGCGAAACTCCGCATCGACGGCACCCTTGTCGCACATCAGCTTGAGCAGCGCAATGGCGTCGGCATAAGGCACGCCCAAACCGCCGGTGGCGCTGTCCCCTTCCTTCGGGGGCTCTTCGCAGAGGGCCTTGATGATATCGTCGAGTTTAAAGGAGCTTTGGGCCTGTGCGACCACGCCGGGACGCTTGGGGTGTTTGCGGATCAGCGTGACGTAGTTCTGGCCCTGGGCCGAGTTGACGGTGATGTCCCCCTCCGGCGACTGTACGAAGATGTTATCCTCACAGTGAATCGGGGCGCCGAACAGCACGATGCGGGGCTGGCCGCTGCGCGAAACGAAGATTGCCTGGCGCCTGGTCCGGGTGACTTGTTCCAGGTAAAAATTGCGGCCGACGAAATGCTGCGCGATCGTGACGTCATCCAGCCTTCGCAACTGCTCGTAAGCCGTCAGCCGGATCGGAAAATCGTCATCGTCCAACAATGTCCGGGCCAGGGTCGCCGCGTCGTTCCTGCGGGCCCCGGCGCCGACGGCCTCAAGGGCCTCCAGCCGGTAAATCGAACCCTTGTCCGTCGCGATCCGGCGCAACGCCGCCAGGCCTGCGTCACTGCCAAGATTCACAGCGCACCGGCCGGCAGACAGACGGACCCGCTCGTCGGCGGAACTCAGCAAAGCATGCAATCCACTGAGGCTGCGGTTGCCGATAGCCTCAAGGGCCACTTCACTATCGTACTTGTTCTGCGACTCGGCGAGTCTTTTTACCAATGTCTTGATTCGCTCGGCGGTCGCTTCCGGCTCCTGCGTCACAAACATCGCATTGACTATCGAAACGAATCTTTGCGGGCGATGTCTGTACGGCGCCGGCACCAGCACCTCAACCCGTCCCGGCTGCAGGGCCTGCGCCGTCGTCTCACCGAAGCGCCCGTTGATCAGGTTGCGGATACCGTTAGCAACCCTGAAATCGCTCTGGCGAAGCTCGAGGATTATCCTGTAGTCATCGAGGACCTTGCCGCCGGCCAGGATGTACCCGGTTCTGCCGTCCGGCCTGGCTTCGTTGATTCTGTCAATGAAGATGGGACCTTTCGCATCGGCCAGTATCCGCGTATCAACGCCCAGATTTCCCGGCAGCTTCAACTCAGCCAGCAACAGGCCGCCCCCGCTGAGACTGGTGGTCTGGGTGCTTGGCAGCGCGGTCACCTTCACGTCGAAGTACTCGTTCTTGAAAGGCATTTCGGGAAACACCCCCTCGACGAGGACAACCGCCGTATCGGGGCTGCTGATGAATTTCTCGACGTCCAGCGTGCCCCGCTCAGGCAGTTGCCGGCGGATCTCGCGCGACAGATACGCCCCAATCGCCGGCGGGCATTCCGCCGAGCCGGTCCCTTTGAGCCCCCCTACCAGGCCGTAACCCTCGACCACCACCGGCTCGAGCCCTCGCACAGTCACCAGCGAGCCTATCGTCGGACCCAAATCCGCTGTCGCCAGGTTCCGCGTATCGGTGCCGGCCTTTTGCCGCTCGGCGCAACCTCCAGCGCAACAAAGGGTTAGCAGTACCGCCGCCCCAAGAACGCTCTTTTTGCCCATGGTGTTCATGAACAAGACACCTCAAAAAGACGAAAGTTATGGTGGAAAACGCACCCTCGAATCCTACGCCCCCAAACCGGCGATGTCAAGCGAATTCGCTGCCGGCCCGGACCTTCATTTCTTGTCGGGTTTCAGTGCTTCTTTCACGAGCGGACGCAGCAATCTGGTCCAGACCTCGTAGCCCCGGCCGTTCAGGTGCAGCTTGTCGGAAAGGAAGAATTCGACCTTTGGCAGGCCCTCGCTATCCAGAAGCGGCGAGGCGGCGTCGAAATAGAACAATCGGCTGTCCTTACCGCAAAGCTCCCTGACCATTACGTTCGCTTCGCTCATCACAGGCCACAGCGTCCAGCGGCTCCGGCTGGGCTTGATGCAGACGAAAATAATCCGGGTCTGCGGCAGTTTCGCGTGGACCAGTTCGGTGAAAGCCTTGTAGTCGTCGAGAACCTGCCGGGCGCTCTTGCCGGCGGCGATATCGTTGTCGCCGGCGTAAAAGACGATTACCTTCGGCTCGTAGGGCAGCACAATCCGCCCGGCGTAGTAGTTGACCTCCGAGATCTGCGAGCCGCCGAACCCGCGGTTGAGCACCGGAAATTCCGGGAAACATTCGTGGGTCCGCCATAGCCGGATGCTCGAACTGCCCACAAACAGGACCGCGTCGGAAGGGAACGAGTTCTTGCAGTCCCAGTCCTCGAAGGCCCGGATGGACTCCTCCCACCGCTCGGGACCGGCCTTGCCTTTCGAGCCGTCCTGGGCCTTCAGCAGAAGACAAATGCAAAAAACAACCAGCAACCCGGTTTTGAGTCGAGCCATTGTCTTGCCTTTCGCCCAAGCCCTGCTCTCACATTTGGGCCGAGACGTTGGTCGAGCGTCCTGCACGCCGCTTCCTGCTGAGCGTCTGTCGCCCCTTTTTGGTCTGCATACGCGCCCGAAAACCGCTCTTGCGGTTCCTCTTGACCCTGCTCTTACGATGGTTTTCCATACAAACTCATTCCTTACAAAGCTCTTTTTGCACGGCATTATACCGACCGCCGCCCCCCTACGCAATAGCCCCGGCTGAAATTCGCAAGCGTACCCAACAAAACCGCTCAGGAATTGGCTTGAAAACATTCGAAAGGCAGTGTAAAGAAGGTTTGACTGGCTTTCGTGTCCGTAGCGGTTGGTGTTTGCGTGCTGGAAGAACATAAGTGGGTCGCGACAGATATATGGGATGTGCTGAAATATTCCAACGATGCGTCCGGGCAATGGATCAGCGGGAACTGATCGTTCGTGAAACTGCCAGTGACAAAGAGTTCCACTTCCAGAACTGGTTTGAAGCGTGCCTTAGGCAAACGCAACTGAATTACGACCGTGGCGGAAGGAACTCATACCCTGACTTCCGGCTGGTGGCTGAAACAGAGGGATATGAGATAAAGGGCCTTGCCTATCCAGGCCGGGAGGCTACGTATGACTGCAACAGCCAGGTTCCATCGGGTTCCCACAATGGCCGCACGATCTACTACGTGTTCGGCAGATACCCAAGCCAACCTGATGGGGATCGGTATCCGGTCCTCGATTTAGTGACCTGCCACGGGGATTTTCTGAATGCACACCATGAATATACCCACGAGAATAAAAGCATCAGGGGTTTCGGCAGCTACGGTGACGTCATGATACGAGATCGGAAAATGTATGTGGCACCACAACGCCCTTCGGATTGCTTGAGGGTGTAGTGCACCAGCGAACGCTCATTCTCCCGGCGGATGTGCGGCTCAGTGACGAATATGTTCAAGTGGGTGAAATAGTCCGAAGAGAAACAGAGCGGCTTTTAGTTGCGTACAGTTTTGATCTCAAAGAGAACAAAATCAGCGCCAAATGGGTGGAAAATCCGGCACGCGGACGCGAACACCGTTTCCGGGCATACCGTGTTAGCGGGGACTCGACGGAGCACGTTTCCTTGCGAACCGAGTGAAACTGAATCATGGCACTTACAGACTCAGGACCGAGCACGTCACAAGAGAAAACTGCCAAGGAAGCACGCCTTCTCATTGAGTCAGACTCTTTTGGCTTTGACTTCCTCTCCGACCTTGCCGAGGCTGAGAGTTGGCGGAAGGAAATCTATCGGCCCATATATCATGTTCACAAGTGGTGGGCAAAACGCTTAGGCTCTGTTTTTCGCGGTATTCTCTTGGCTTGCCAACTGCCTCGCAGCGCAGACTTGGAGAAGGAATTCTATTGCCAGCATGACTTCGCAGGCAAGGTCGTTTTCGATCCATTCATGGGGTCTGGCACTACCATTGGTGAGGCTCATAAACTCGGATACACGGCTCTTGGGCGTGAGATAAACCCTGTTGCCGTGCGTGCGGCGCGCGTGGCCTTGGGAAGCTTGAACAAGACCGCCATCGTAAGAGCTTTCGATCAGGTCAAACGCGAGGTAGCCCAGAACATTAGAGATTTATACAAAGCTCGAGATGCTTCAGGCATTATATGTGATGTGCTATACTATTTCTGGGTCAAGACCGTTGGCTGCCCGGGGTGCACGCGCCAGGTCGATCTTTTTCCTTCGTACATCATAGCACGGCATGCCTGCCCATCGCGCAATCCCGCTGTCCAGGTGCTCTGTCCTTTCTGTGGCGAGTTATTCCCCTCCACGCACAATGCGAGCAGTGAAAGCTGCCCTAAATGCCGCGAGCGTTTCAACCCCCAACAGGGCCCCGCACGCAATGCAGATGCCGTGTGCCCGCACTGTGACTTCGAGTTTCCCATTGCTAAGACCATTCGTGCCTCTGGGAAACCTCCTGAGCATCGTTTGTATGGCAAACTTCTGCTCAGGCCCAACGGCGAGAAGATTTACCTCGCAACGTCTC
>DATKWR010000477.1:0-6562 GCA_035529475.1 Sedimentisphaerales bacterium
GACAAGGCTCACGCCTTGCCCACATCCCCACAGGCTCAACAACAACAGGATATGATAAATAGGATTCTGGCGGCATGATCAGCAGGCGGAATACACCTTAACTTCGCTGCCAAACTGTCCAACAATGTGGGACCACCTCACATTGCCCCTCCTCGATAAAGCGGTGCGCAACAATCTATACTAACAGCAAACGTAGAATATGCGAGTTTTGAAGCTACCCTTTACTAATCCCAATTAGCAGGTGTGATATATCGAGGCGGGGAGGACGACATGAAGCCAATTGACCGATTGATATTGACCGTGTTGGCTGCAGGGATTTGGACTGCAGTTCTATTGACCGTGTTCGAGGTTCCGGCAGCGCTTGCCGTGGATACGAGCGATATTGACGGCCTCCGATCTTACATCGAATCGGTCATCGAGGACTGTACGGTGGATGGCACATCGATCAGTTGCTGAGTAACGGCAACGTCCCATGCTGCCGCCGGAATAGAAGTCCGCCAGCCCCGTTGTGCTTTTTGGACCTTGGCCTTAGGGATCCGTGGAAGAGACTCTGGCGGACCCCTTAAAACGCGCCTCGTTGGAAGCTGGATGGTGGTGTGGGTCGCGTGTGTGTATTCGATGGTCCCCGCGCCTGATGGATGATTGGGGGAGGTGTTTTTTCGGTACGGGGTGGCCAGGCAAGGCGAGTATGGGACCCATTCCTATGAACAAAAATGACGAATGCCGGGCTTAGGCCGACATCTGACTACACGCGTTTCTTAGATACCTGGCTCTCGCTGATTGCAGGAAGTAATCTTCAGGAAAGAAAGCATGTCGAAACGATATAAGTTCTAGAAATGTTCTCCATACCCTCTCAGACGCCGCAGGATCGCCGCTGGTTAGATATGTGGTGTGAATAGAACTTTTGTATCCCTGGAGCTACATGCTCTGTACAGGCCTTCAGGAGGCTCTCAGGGCATATCTAGGTTTCAGCGTGCTAAGAGTCCGTCATAAACCAAGACGTTTTATAGCACGCTCTTTCCAGATATCTGCATCCCAAGAACCGGGTACGATTCAGCGCCTACACCACTTCGGCTTGCTGTAGCCAGTTCTCCATATTCCCACGTTTCTCGCTCTGGCGACCTTTTCATCCGCATCATAGCGCCGTGAAAACCTTGGGCACGCCGCAGCATATCCTTTCCGCACAAGTTCGCGTCCGACTAACGACGCCGCCAGCCGAAACCACCATAAAAACGACTGCTACGGATAAGCACATTTTTTGCATTTTGCCATCCTCCCGATGGCAAGGCGTTGACCCGGTTGCGCCGTCCATAAGAAACGCCGGACCGCAACAGTATCACAGGTTGCGACCGGGCGTCAGTTGCACACGAAACAGGGATGGGTGCAAAAACGCGGCCCGCTAACAACACGCACGGCAATGTATCGCCGCCCTACCCCGCGAGCGCCTCGACGAGTTCGAGGAGCCAGTGGAGCGGCCAGATGAGAGCGAAGACTAGCGCCTCGATGAACAGCCCGAAGTCGAAGCAACTGCCGCGCGGCGTTCGCGCTGGGCATCCGGTGAACCCACTAATCACGTAGTAGCTAGCAGTCGCCAGGAAGCCCACGACATAGGCGGTCATAAGTAACCCGGTGAGGCTCGGTCCTTTCCTTTGGGTCTTCTTCGGCATCGCAGGCCCCCTTCCAATGCTGCGTCAGGCCATACCTGGACCATCTGAAGCGCTTTACCGCTTGGCCTTCTTCGGCCTCCACTTCGCGGCCATCTCCTGCGCCTTTGACACATCGGCGGGGGTCATGCGCTTCTCCATGGCGTCGAGGACCACCTCCGCCACCGCATTTCCCTGCGCTGCCGAAAGGCTCGTCCACATGTAGGCGAGCACCGAGTTTCTCGGAACGCCACGGCCAGCCTCGTACAACATGCCGAGGCCAGACTGCGCATCGACATGTCCCTGCTCGGCGGACCTACGCCACCACTTGGCGGCTTCGCCGTAATTCTTCGGCACGCCAAAACCATGAAAAAAGATGTCGCCGAGCCTAAACTGAGCTTTGACATGTCCCTGCTCGGCGGCCCTACGCCACCACTTGACGGCTTCGCCGACGTTACTCCGAACACCAAGTCCCGAATAAAACATTCGAGCAAGGTTGTATTGCGCGTCAGCATCGCCCTTCTCGGCGAGCGGTTTGAACTCGCGGAAAGCCGTCGCATAGTCTCGCCGCGAATATGCCGCATCACCCTCTTTCCACCCCGCCAACGCCGGCAGCGCCGCCACCAACAGCAACACGGCAAGGGCTAGTCTCCTGAGCATCGGCTGACGCCTCCAGCGGTCGTCACGGGATATCCAGGTTACATGATTTCCGGTTGGCAAGAATAGCCGCGCCCTGAAATGGACTCGGATCACAGCCTGCCCTGCTTGGCGGCCAATTTCGACATCGCCCCGCGCCGCGCCTGCTGGTTCTCGGTATACCGCCCGACCATATCGGGTGATTTCCATCCGCCCGCCTGCATCACCTCGGCCACGCCCAACCCCTCCGCGACCATGTCCTGCGCGGCTCCGACGCGGGCAGAATGACCGCTGATGTCTGCGACTGCCGCCGCGTCTCCTGCCCTATTCGTTCTTTAGTGATCCCTGTCACTGCGACACCGACAAGGTTCCTGTATCTCTGCGCCAACATTTAAACCCAAACGCAACAGGAACCGGAACATGACCCTCAAATCAATCGCAATTGCCCTCGTCGTTCTTTCAGGCGCTGTGGCGGCCACCGAAGCGGCAGCCCAGACCTGCCAGACCATCACGCACACCCGCTATGTCAAGCGCTGCGGCCCTTACGGCACCGCTCCATCCGCTGGATACGCGCACTGCCACGTCAGTCCGGTGACGACCACGCAACGGATATGCGTGGCCAATCCGCCTACGATCCGCAGGACGCCGAGCTTGCCCCGGCGTGGCCTTACTATTCGACGCCGTCGCTCGTAACTCCCTAGGCAGCGTCGGCGGATCGTCCGCCAAACCCAGCCGAGGCCGGCAGGGCCGCCATCAATAGCAACGCGGCAAGGGTTAGTGTCCTGAACATCGCCCGACGCCTCCAAGGATCGTCACAGGATATCCAGATTACATGATTTCCGGTTGGCCGGGATAGCCGGACCGCCGGCGGCACATGATCGCGCTCAGACTTTCAGAGCGGAGGGTTCAAACAGGCAGATCGCCCGGCGCACGAATGATTCGCACCAACCGGCCTCTCGATTCGATTGTTGCGCTGAAGGCTTATGGCGGGGAGTTTTTCAACAGCCTTAGCCACAAGCGGACATAAATCACTAATTGGGTGGGGCATCGAAACCCCTCAATATCTACATGCCGGGATAGTTGAAACAGCTCGCCTCGCGCCAGTTCATGCCTTGCGGGCCGAGGCCACGGGGGCCGGCATTGGAACCTAGTAGGCGCCATCGACTTCGTGCGCCTTGACCGCATTTGGTATGGCGTCCGGCAATACGTTCTGCACGTCCTGCGTTTGCGCACCTATCAGCGCCGTGCTCCGCACGGCGGCACGGCTGAAGGCTTAGTACAACCGGTTCGGCTTAGTAATTGCATAACCGTTTGTCCGGTACTTTTCACAATAACTCGGCAATGAGCTGCTTCAGGGGTCATCTGCATATGGCTGAACACAACTACAGTGGTTCTTCAGATGGCAAAGATGCAATCATCAAACCATTTTCACTTCGATTCAGTGATCGAAATCTGGAGCACAAATTCCAAGAAAGCTGGTTGAAAGGAACGCACAAGATCAGCCGCGTGTGGTCCGGGTCCGCTCTTTTTGTCTACATTACCTATTCGATTTTGCCATTATATGTTCATGATTACAGTAACATTATAACTATTATAAGATTTTATATTATTACACCGATAATTATTATTTCTATACTGCCTATATTTACATACCCAAAACTAAAAACGGTGTTGCCTTACGCCTATTTTCTAGGTCATATTTCTGCTTTTGGCGCTTCTTTGTACCTTTTTCTGCACGCTGATACGCAAAACAGCCTGATTTTCGTATTGGAAATGCTGGTAATTTTAGTATTCGCTCAGAATTACAATAGAATTCTGTTTTCTTGGACTTTGGTATTTACTACATCTGCCATAATGCTAACGATATTCGGATTGCTTCTTGGTCCGCAGAATCACGGGATTCCAGCAATCCCGTTGATATTTGTCATCATCGCAATTTCCCTCACCGGCGTTTTTGCGGCATATACGCGCGAAATCTTCGTTCGTAGGAATTACCAGTCGATCCAAGTCCTCAGGGCCGAAAAACTACGGACAGAGGAATTTGCTCAGAAAGCTGATGCTGCTCGTCGTGATGCCCGGTTGTCCGAAACGAGAATTCGCTCGCTCGCAGAATCGGTGCCGGACTCCATCGTCACGCGGGATAGCGATAATCGCCTAATATACTGGAATAAGGCCGCCGCGCAGATGTTCGATTACTCATCTGTTGAAGTTGAGCAAATCGACTCGGCTCGGCTCGTGGCCCCGGAGGATCGGCAAAAGTATCAACAAGCCGTCGCACGCGCCACGGAAGAATGGAACGGAGGTTGGCGTCGGTCATCGCCCCTTGAGCTCACTGGAATAACAAATAATGGGGAACAGTTCCCCGTGGATTTATCGATTGCGTTTTGGAGATCGGGCAGTCAGGTCTTCCGCACGGAGGTGTTTAGAGACGTTAGGGATCGGAGAAAGGCCGAACAGGAGCGCGACGAGGCAATCGCCAGGTTCCACGAGGCCCAAAAGCACGAATCACTCGGAACTCTAGCCGCGGGTGTTGCCCATGATTTCAACAACATTCTAGGAATCATGAACGGGTACACGCATTTGGCCCTGGACGATGTGTCGGAAGACTCGCCCGTACGTCAGATGCTCGAAGAGGCAATCCGGGCGGGGGAACGCGGCGCGGCGTTGGTTCATCAGATTCTCGCCTATACCCGAAGCGACGAAAACATGGATGCGGTCGCTTGTATAGATCGGTCGGTCGGCGAAAGCCTGAACATGCTGCGGTCGACGCTTCCTGCCACGATCCGCTTGGATCTTCAGATACCCAGCTTGCACGTTCACATACACGCCGATGAGACGCGGATCCATCAGCTCGTGTCCAATCTCTGTATCAATGCGGCTCACACCATCGGCAGCACGCTTGGCACTATCACAGTTTCCTGCGAGGTAGAGAACGTAAGCCAGCGTAGTGGCGCTAACGTGCGGCGGTTGCTTGACGCAAAGAACGCGGACGCAATAACGACCAAGCACCGTCCCGATGGACAGGGCGGCAAGCTTTGGTTTGGGGTTTTGTCGCCGGGCGATCACGTGCGCTTAACAGTCGAAGACAATGGCGCCGGAATTGACAGCGCTACGCTCGATCGCATCCTAGAGCCATTTTTCTCAACAAAAGAAGTAGGCGAAGGTACGGGCCTCGGTCTTTCAGCTGTCGCTGGCATTACGCTATCGGCCAGGGGCGCCTTCGCGATAGAGACAAACGCCGGTCAGGGAACACGTTTCGATTTGTACTTCCCGGTCGCCGAGGAGGGCGCTGCTTCGGCCGAGATCGACGTTTCTGAGCTAAGGGGCACAGAGCGCATCTTGTTGGTAGAGGATGCGGCCAAGCTGCGCAGCGAAGTTAAAGCCGTGTTTAGCGAACTCGGTTATGAAATTACGGCTGTGTCCGATGGGACGTCGGCGCTCAAGGCGTTTGAGAACGCCCCGGCCAATTGGGATCTGATAATTACCGACCAAGCATTGCCCAACCTGGCGGGCATCGATCTGGCCAGAAAGATACTCGAGCTGAAACCAGACATGCCGGTTGTAATGGTAAGCGGCAGCACTCAGAAGACGCTGCAGGCGGAAGCAAAGACGCTGGGCATTGCCGAGTTCCTCGTCAAACCGCTTGACTCCGTCGAGCTCGTGCGCGTTGTGCGCCGGCTGATCGACTCGCCCTCCGCCCGAGCCCAAAGCGCTGCCTGAGCGAATGTCTGACCGGGCAATATTGCATCTGTATTATTGAAGGAAGCCTCAGATGGCCAAGATCCTCATTGTCGATGACGAGCTGGCACTCCGACACATTCTGCGCCTTACGCTCGAGCGCGCAGGGCATGAAGTCATCGAGGCAAAAGACGGTGAAGTCGGCGCCAAGATTCTTGGCATTGAGAAGCTAGATTTGATGATCACTGACCTCATCATGCCAAATAGAGAAGGGATCGAAACGATCCGGGAGGCGAGGAAATGCCAGCCCGATCTGAAGATCATTGCGATTTCCGGTGGCGGTCACTCCAGGGGCCCAGATATCCTTGATCTGGCAAAAAAGCTGGGTGCCGATCGCACCTACAAGAAGCCGTTCAAGCCGAACGAAATCGCAGAGGCCGTGGACGAGCTGCTCAAGCAAGCCAACTAGAGCGTCTTCAAGGAAATAGGAATCGCGGGGGATTCCCAATCGGATCGAGATATGATTCTGTATCCGGAGGTTTATCGGGAGGCAGATATGGCACGTGCGTACGGTTTGGATCTGCGCCGGCGGGTTGTCGAGGCGA
>DATKWR010000478.1:0-16075 GCA_035529475.1 Sedimentisphaerales bacterium
GCGGCAATCCTTTCTTCGACTACCAACTGCCCTCGGCGATTATCAAGTTCAAGCAGGGCTTCGGCCGGCTCATCCGCAGCAAGACCGACACCGGCATCGTGGTGGTCCTGGACAGCAGAATCATCAACAAATCCTACGGCCAGCGCTTCCTCGCCGCCATCCCCAGGTGCAAAATCGAAATCGTCCCCGCAGAAAGATGATCGAGCCGCCCTGATGACGCGGCTTTGTCTTTCCGCTGTCGTTGTGGTGCTAAGGGACCCGTAAATTGGCTTTGTTTTGCAGAATTCTGCTTCGCTCGTTTAGGATTCAGGGTTTCGTGCTTCGGATTTCCGGCCAACGGCCGGCGAATTGGCTTTGTTCTTTTCAAAACCGACTCATAGCCACTAAGGCACAAGGGAGCATAAGAAATGAATCAAGAGCGAATAGGCAAAATTCTGCATTCTCAATTCTCCTTTCACGACATACGACATACTAAATGCCCTACACTATTTATTATCGACTATGTAGTTTGATATATATTATACAAAAAAGGGGTTTCCCCGTCAAGCAAAATCTTCGATGAACCACCGATTAACGCCGATGAACGCGGATTCTTGAGTCGTATTGCGTAACCCTATATGGTTCTTTTACCCCCCCCCTGGGTGGTTCCTGAAAGCACCATGCCGAAAGCGGTGATCAGCGTCTCCAAAGAAAGGTCAATAGCCAAAAACGCCTTTCGCACAAGCCCGGCCGTCCCTCCGTCTCGGCCGGCCTGCTTTTGACAACGACACGATACCTCCTGTGTGTGCTCTTGCGTGCCATTTTCGTGGCCTACATTACGCCGGCCTTAAACGAACACCTGTTAACCCCCTGCTAACCCTCGGACAAATATGTATGTCCCCTGCATTCCTGCACACTCCTGATGGGACGTTGTGGCGCACACTCTTGAACGCAAAAAGATAAGCCTGACCCCGTTGGCCCTGCGTTGGTACCCACGGGACACCTTCGGATACGCTTCATATTGGCTTGAATGTCCACAAAGAAAGCATCACCGGCCGATCATAAGTGTTGCGGCACCGATCTCCAGGTTGAACGCAATGAAGGTTTCCTTGTCCTCCACCAGAAACGTCCCGCTGCGAAAATCACGCCGCGAGTTGACCTTACGCAAATCCCTGCCATTCATTTGCACGCGCCGCGCCGCCCAGTCGCGCATCACCAGTGTGAAGTTGTCCGTGGGAAATTTCGTTCTGACCTGGATAGTGCATTTCTGCCCGTTTCCATCTTCTTCGACCCCCAGTTCGCTCAACTCCCGTGCCATCCAATAGTGTCCAATTTCGCTGTTCTTCATCCACAGCGTGTTCGTCTTGTCGGGGTCATAGGCGTCCAGCCGCCTCTTGACCTCCTTCATGACCTTGAACCCGATCTGTTCATTGACGTAAAAGCAAGGCCAATGACCGAGAAAGACGCACGGGCGTTCCTTCGCCAGCACAGCCGGCAGCCGTCCACCCTGCAAGTCCGTTGTAATGAGCGCGTCAGGATTGGCCACATCGTAACCAGTAGCGCCGAACCAGTCGTATGTGCAGCCGACGATACTTGCGATAGCGACGCCCTTGGCTCTGTCCGAATGCCAGATCGGCACCCCAGGCAGCTCGTTATCCTTGAACCACAAGCAATAAAACGGGCGAGGGTTGTCATTTACTCGCAGAGCCGCATCGAGTACTGCCTGCGCATAGGCCGCCTCTTTGCGCTTGCCGAACGTCCCTGGGCTAGCCACGCCCTCGCACGCAATGCCAACGTTCTTGAGTAATTGCATCGCGGTCGCAATGTAGTCGGTCAGCAACTCCACTGGTGGATCCGTCCACTCGACCTGTTCCCATTCTTCTGTGAGTTGCCAGGTCTTCAAATCCACGACATGCGTATGCGTGAGCATTCCAGGCGTGAGGTCGAAGTTCTTCCAGATGATGTCTTTGGTCACCCGCAGCCATTCCTCCAACTCACGCGGCGGGAAGCCGGGGAATCCCTGGTCAATCCTTCCCACCCCCGCGGGAAATGGAATCATGCTGAACTTGCCTTTGATGCCTTGCTCACCACACCACTGGCCCCACTGTTCTGCGAAGGAAGCGGGGATGGTGTTCGGCATAAGGCTCAGTTTGTCGTAGTGCATCTCCCAGCCCGATGGCGCTGAATCCGGGTGGTGGCGGAGGCGCCAATCATGCCGCTGCTTGATCCAGTAATAAGCCTTGTTGATGACCGGGCATGAATCATCAACGATTAGCGACAGCGGCGTGCGCAGCAGCGGGTTGCACACGCTAAGACGCGGCAGCTCTCCGGCAGCGGCACGCCAGCCCGGCAGCATCAATCCAACACCGGCGGCTGTAGTGGTGGCAAGAAAACGGCGGCGAGTCAATTCGTTGTTCATATCTGCTTTCCTTTCTGTCTATTGAGTGGCGTAAAGCTGGTCGTCACACATCCTCGCTTACACCCAGCCATCGCTTGTCAACACTATACAGAGTAAGCCATCCTTGTTCATACCTATTATACCCGAGCTGTCCGCGTGACAATCGCAACTGGTCCTGCAGTGTCCGCTCTCTGGCGACGTCGCTGCCCCCATGGATAGTCAGGGAACTACGTCTAACCGGAGCAGCAGGCAGGAGTCGAACCGCAGATTCAATCGTGCCGTCGATCCGACGGCGTTAACATCCGGGTATTCGCGTCCGTGAACATAGTCAACGACGCGGTAACGCACACCCTCCTTTAGGCCGCGCAACTCGAGCGTACCGTCGAACTTGTCGGCGAAAAAGCCGAAGTATAGCTTGCTGTCCTTTCGGACGACGTGGCACTCCGGCTTGTCGTGGATGACGTTATAGAGATTGAGGTATTCACCACCCTCCGGAAGCTTCTCGCGGTGATAGGCGGCAAAGATATCGTCGTAATGGCGGCTTTTGTAGTCGTAGCCCGGTCCGATAGCCGTCTCCAGGACGGAGCCCATCGCCAGGCCCGAGACCGGACCCAGATACCAGGTGCCGTGCCTGCCCGAGAGATACTTCACGTCCGAATGGTCGTCGAGCAGGACGCGGTTCGGACCGAAAATGGCTTTGTAGAGCTTCTGTTTCCACCGGGCTTGCTTTTCGCTGGCCTGATCGGCGTTGGGCCAGGGGCGTGTTGTGTAGTGATGGTGATAAAAGAATGGCACGACCCCGTCGAAACAGAAGGCGACCACAAAGCCTTCCGGCTTCAGGCGAGCGAAAGTCTCGTAGACCGTCTTCTGCATGAGCGGGTAGTCTTCCACCGACTGTTCGGGATACTGGTGCTTGTGAGCAGGATTGAAGCATGGCAGTGGAACGGTGTGTCCGTCGTTCTTGACTCCGTCGAAGCCGTAGTAGCCGGCCAGTTTCTCCGACGCCCAACGTACAAACTCACGCGCCGGAGGATAGGCGGGGCAAAGAACGTAATGACTTTTGCCGAAGGATTGAACCCGCAGCAGAGAGCCGTCCTCCAGTCGAACCAAGTACTCGGGATGCTCTTCTACAACGCGCGACTCGCAGTCAACCAAAAGGTCGCTGAAGAACGCAGTGACGTGAAAGCCTTCACCACGAAGATGCGTCAGAAAGCGACGCAGATCCTCCGGGTCGGAGAATCGCTCGCTTATCCCATAGTCGCCAAGATTGTCTTGCCACGGGTCGCCCATGTGGATCCACTTGATGCCGTACTGGCGCAGAAGCGGCAGGTGCTCAAGGATGTATTGCTTGTCCCAGGCGTTCCTATTGCCCCGGTTGCTCCAGGCGGGAGCCGTCAGATCGGCAATCGGTGGGTCTCGGAAGGTCAACCCGATGTCCTCGTGCAGACGGCTCATCACGCGGACACCCTCGTAGAAATCACCTTGATGAAGCGCGATGAAGGTGGCTACCGTCTCAAGCGTATCGCCTGGCGCCAGCTCAGCCTTCTCCGGTCCCAGACCAATATCGCGTTCCATGCCCACGGACACACCATTGCTGTCGGCACGGACTGGAAATCGGAGCATTTTCATTTTCGGCGAGATGTAACCCAGAGTGAGCGTCATACGAGGGCTGATGAAACACACAGCCGGAAGCCCGCCGCCGAGGATCCGGTAGTCAGCTTCCCGCTCGGACACGACGATATTGCTGCCTTCCAGTTCAAGCTCCGGCTTGACCGGAAAGAGGAAATCCTCACCCCAGATCCAGTTGCGCGGATGAAATGCCCATAGGTCCGAGCCGTCGAGTCGCAATGAGGCTTCGTAGTAGGTCTCGACGTGCACGGGCGCATCGCCCACGTTGGCATAGCGCGTCTGGAACAGGACAGCCTGCGGATAGCGTTCGTAGAGATCTATGGTGACAGTCTTGCGCAACTTCCCTCCACGATACCTCTCTGCCGTTGCCCATACGCGAAACCGTTTTCCCCGACCGTGAACGGTTTCGATTGGCTCCAGCGCGTCGAAATGTCCGGCATCTTTGGAGAAGCTGGTGACCGGGCTTCCTGCGACCTTGACGTACTGTTGAGGACGCAATTGCCCCCCGGAGCCTCCGTCGATGATGAGGGACTCTGTACCGGTCTGGGTCCTCAAGCTTGGCGTGACACGCATGTTTGAGTCGATGCGTACCGAAAGGAGAGGGTTGCCGATTTCGAAGTTGCCGCCGGCAAGCCGGTTCAGACGCATCGTATGGCTGCGGCCGCCGTCTTCATTTGCAGGTGCGCCCAACGCCAAGGCGCTCCACAACCAGAGGACGGCGAGACGGCGACGAACGGGCCATTTGCGATTAACCATAGCGATCACGACAGATCCTCCAGATTCTTGCAGCGGTTCACCGCTGCACGTTCCAGCCACATGGAGTTCATTCACCCTCCCGAGCGATAGTGCAAATGGTATGAATGACATCGGCAATGAGCTTAGCCGCCGGTATGGCCGCCTGAGCCCTGCCTTTGTCGGCGTCCTGTTTGTTACCAGCATAGACAGCCTTGAGAATGGGTATAGCCTGGCTACGTGCTGACAGCCTGTTTTGTAAGAATCTCGGATAGAATGCGGTAGCAGCATCCACAACATTCGTACCGAGCAGCTTAACCTGATAATCGGACACTTCAAGCGGAAACGTCCCTTCTTCAACGCGCCGGTGGAGAGGAAAGGGCTTCAATTCTTCAGGCACTGGATAAAGCTCTGCTAGGAGCTTATTATCCACAACGTGAACCGGACAGGCATTATCTTCAATGAAGTGCAGCAGAGGCCCCATATACTTTGCAGCTTCTGATGGATTGCCACGTCGCAGTTGCTTTACCGCATTGTTCATCGACGTCGCAACAATGTAAAAGCAAGTTGCACTATCATCGTCGTTACATTTGTGCCAAACACCCAGGTCCTTCAATAAGGGGAGTTGTACGTACGGTTTACTCAGCGCAATTTTCTCCTTTTGCTCAGAACGATACCAATCGGGATACATGCAGTATTCTTTGACAAGGGCATCGGCTGCATTTCCGAGCATTGCTTTATCCCGTTCCGGCAGCAACTCTATACCCGCTCTGGATATCCCCGGATGATCATGCCATGCAGAAACATTTGTGCATGTAAGAAGAGTAATAGCACTTACAAAGACGAGGAGCCAAGAAGCTCTCCTGTTGCTGGAATGTGAATTCAATAACATTTGTTTCCCTTTTATTGTAATATCACTTTTTCTTGTTTCCACACATCTTCAGTACGCAAATAGCTTTCAACTATTCTCCTGCTCTGGCGACAAGTGGACTTCCCATGTCTTGTCCGGCCACACCCGGTACGAACGACGTGCTGACCAGAGCCTGGGGGTCATTGAAGTCCTTCAATTTCTCTAACGATTTTCCTGGCCCTCTCGCTCAGTTTCTTGTCGTCACAGGTCTTCAGGACAGTCTGCATCGATCGCTCGATCCTTTGGTGGAAGCGTTTCTCTTTTCTTAAAGACTCCGCGATCTGTACGGCGGCGTACTGCGCCTCGGCCCGCACTCGATTGTCGTCCAGGAAGACTGTAGCCATCGCCAGAGCCTCAACGTGCTCCACCTCGGCCAGTCCACTAAGCAGCAGCTTAATCTCGTCAACATCACGGGTCAACGGGATCAAGCCCGCGTATATCTTGACAATGCGGTCCGTCGGCTCCTTAAGTTGATTCGTGAGTCGAATCAACCCACGAAAGGCCAGAGCGCGATGTTGAGGGTTGCTCGTGCTTCTGACGATCTCGAACAGGGGATCGGCGGCCGCCGGATTCGGCCAGTTGCACAACAGGCGGACGGCCGTGTCCTTAATCTTCGCGTCCGGATCCTCACAGGCTTTCAACACAATCTCATAGGACCGCTGATCTCTCAACATGCCCACCACACGCAGGAGGGAATCACGGATTTCCGCATGTTCGTTCGAACCGTATGCAGTCAATACAACGTCGATCCCCTGGGCAGGGGTTTCAGCTTTTTGCGCGGTGTAGGCCACGGCTTGTTCGGCATATCGGCGAAGCCCGGGATCCGTCTGATCCTTCAATACCTTGATGAGTTTGGGAATATCTCCGGGCTTGCCCATGATGCGAAGCGCACGCAAGGCCTCCCGGCTTACATCCGCATCGCTGCATCCTGCCTCGCTAAACAGTACGGGCAGGGCGCCCTCGTACCTGCGTTCGGCAAGAATCCTGATAAGCTCGCCTCGATACCGTCCCTCAACTGATTTCATCCGCTCGAGAATAAGCTCATCGGCACCTCTGGCGGCAATCATCAGCAGTGCTTGTCTGGCTGCCGTGCCAACTTCTGAGTCATCCTCGGCCATACACTTTAGAAGCACGGGCACCGAGGACGTATCGCCAAATCTACCCAAGGCTTTCAGGGCTGTTACCCGAACGGCTGTATTCGAATAGCCCGTCGCTTCAACGATCGCGGGAAGCGCCAACGGGTCTCCACGATCAGCCAGAGCTCCGATCATCAACACCTGTTGCTCCGTTGCGAGTTTGGATAGGATCCTGGCAAAGCTGAGCGTAGCTTCCTCGCCCTCAATGCCCGGGACTTGGGCGATTGCGGTGGCCTTGATGGCTTCGTCCGTTCCGTTCAACGCCCAGAGCACCTGAGAAACGACGTGGGGGCCGGCAAGTCGAACGCTTCCGAGCAAGGCGCCGCGACGAACATGCGCCGGCCAATGGACTGCGTATAACTGCTTGTAGATGGTCCTGGCTTCGGAGGTCTTGCTCTCTCGCTCAAGTTCCTGGCCGGCCTCCAGCAGCGCTTTCGCAGCAGCTCGACGCTGCGCCGAGTTCTCGCCAGCCAGGAGGCTCTGCAGTACCTGGATGGCGGATTCGCTCGCGATTCTGCCCAGAGCGCCAATCGCGGCATCGGCCACGGCACCATTTTGGGATGTCGCCAGCGATTTGAGGAGTCTGACGCTCTGATAATCACGGATGTCTCCGACGAGATTGATCACGGCAATCAATCCGCTGCCTTTAGCCTTACCTAAGGCCTCACGCAATGTCTTGATCATCGCGGCCGATGGATGACTTGCCATGGCGTAGCAGGCCGCCTCGGCGACGCGAGGGTCGTCGGAGGCAAGCATCCGCGACAAGATCGGCGCCGGTGTGTCCGTGCCGATCAACAGGAGTCGGCGGCAGGCAAACTGTTTTGCCGCAAGCCTGGCATCCGACTCCAGAATCGCGACAAGCTCCTGCTCAATGACGCCTCTGAGTTGGCTGTTGCCGTTTGTGGCATTGATGTATTCATCGACAAGCCTCAGCGTTTCGTCGCTCTGGCCATAATCGAGCTTCGCGGCTTCAGAGATCGCCTGACGGATCTCGGCCTCTGTCGGCTCGGCCAAGGCCTGACCTGAGATCAACAGCACAGCCATAAGAGTCAACGTTGCCGTGAGTGTCATTCTTGCGATCATGATTTCTGCTCCATGTTCTTGTGGAAACTGTGTCAAATGCGCCAAGGCGCCCGCATGGTCCGCGTCAGCATGTTGTTGGCGTCCTCATCGCCGATGAACCGTTGGGCTTCGTTGTCCCACTGGACCTTCCGCCCCAAGCGCAGGCAGATGTTGGCGCAGTGACAAATGACATGGCTGCGTTGGGCCAGCTCCGGATGCGAGGCCGTTAGCTTCCGTGACCGCATGCAATCCAGGAAGTTCCGTACGTGTCCGCCCATATCGCGGTAACTTCGAGTCAGGATTTTTGAACGGTCACGAAGGATCGACTCGGGCGCGGCCGTGATGTCTCCCTCGTCCGCAATATGAATCCATCCCTCATCGCCATCGAAACGGATGCCTTTGGGCCCGGTCGCGATCACCAGCTTCACATTATTTTCGTATCGGGCTTCAACCGTGAAGCCCACCGGCATCTGGTAAAATCCACCTTCCTGCCATCTGGTTTCGGCTGTCGCTTCGAATTCCACCGGCCCGGTTATCTCCGTATTGTTGGCCCACTGGCTGATATCGAAGTAGTGGGGTCCCATATCGCAGAGCACGCCGCCGCCGGTGTCCCACCGGTGCCGCCAGCCGGCCACCCTAACCTCGGAATACGGCGCCCATGGCGCCTGGCCGAGCCAGCGATCGTAATCAAACACGTCCGGATCCGGCATCGGTTCCGGCAAGGCAAGTGTCCCTCCCTGCTGCCAGTTGCCCAGGAGAGTCGTCATCGTATGCAGATTGCCGATCCTCCCGCGGCGAACGACTTCCGCTACGAACCTGTAGGAATCGACCGATCGGCGTTGCATTCCGCACTGCCAGACTGTGCCGAATCGCTTCATCGTGCTGACCATCTTCCATCCCTCGTGGATGGTCAAGGTAGAGGGCTTCTCGCAGTACACGTCTTTACCCGCCCTGGCGGCCAAGGCCGAAAGGACCGCGTGCCATCGATCCCCCGTAGCGATCAGGACGGCATCGATATCATCCCGCTCGATGATCTCTTCATGGTGGCGCGTGGCGATGCAATCTGTGTTGCCGTAGTAATGATCGACGGTAGCTTTGGCGGATTGTCTCCGGCCAGCAAAACAATCACTCACCGCCACGTATTGGACGTCATGCTGTGCAAGAAAATGCGGCATAATGGCCTTCATCATCCGGTTGCCCATGCCGATTCCTGCAACAGTCACCCGATTGCTCGGCGCCACACGACTATTCTCACTCTGTGCATAGGCCGGAATGATGTAGGGAGCGGCCACTACCGCAGCCGCGGACCTGGCCAGGAAATGCCGACGCGTTACGCCATTGCTACGATAAGTTCCACGTCCCACACTGGTCATCCTTCAATCCTCTCTACCATGTATATGAAGATTTCTGCAAGTTTTGTCGTCGTTTCAATCGCCGAGAGACAGACATAACAGCACCAAGAGCCGGCTCTTGGCTATAGAGTGGATTGGATGCGTTTCAGACGGTTTGCTGCGGTTATCTCCGGTCATTTCCATACTCATTGTTCAAAGTTCAAACAAGAGTTTTGCAGAAGTTCAGTTGTATGATACACATCACGCAGCGCACAATAGCCAATCGCCCTTATCGCCTATCCGCCGTCTCCTGGCGGAATCAATAAAAAAGGGGCTCATACCGCATCAATCCAGTATAAGCCCCGAATTGATACACATCTGCCATATCAACCACGCAATTGGCTACCACTTCAGTTTGCTTGCGGTTCCGCCGGCTGATACAGACGAACGTCGTCAAAGTACACTACCCCTGAACCACCAGGCTGGAGATTGTTCCTGTCGCCGAAGCCAATAGAGAGCTTATCGACATTGGTCAAGTTCACGCCTTGGTCGCTGAATTCTTTCAAGTCGATACGCCACTCGGTCCATGTGCCTACCTGCGCTGCGCCGGGATCGTCATGGTACGCCACCGCAGGCGTGCCGGTGCTATTGGCGATGGCAATATACATCCGCTCAGGGTCGTTGCTGAGTATGCCGATATCCTGATTCATCCACTGCGAATCAACCGCGCCGGGGATCCGAACGTTGGAGAACGTGGCCTCGCACGTTGCATCCGCATCATGCGCCGTCAGTGCCAAGCCTACATACATGGGTGTCTCCATTGGGATCATAAGCCACCCGAGATCCGTCCACGCACTGCCGTCAGCGGAGTAGGAGCCCCTGGCGACCCCGCTTGCGTCAAGCTCTATCTTTACCCACTGGGGTGCCTTGATCCCTGTTTTCTCCTCTAGTCTGCTGGTGCTTTCGCCTGCCGCCGTGCGAAGCTCGAAGCTGACTCCATTAGCGCCCGGCGTGACGACCATCATGGCATACGCGGAATCCGGATCCAGTGTGTCGCGGATCATTACGCCTGCCTTGGCCCGGTCATGGGTCTTCTGCACGCTCTCGACCCTGGCGATAATCGAGCCGGGACCGGAGAGCTGCTTGTAGGCAAAATGGAACTCGTCGGACGTGCCCCAGATATCGGCGCCGGAGGCGGTCATGGCATACGTGCCGTCCGGCGCCTCTGTGAAGCTGCCGACAGAGGCCGGGTGTCCTCTGAACCACAGCGACAATACTCCAACGCCTTGCTCCGTCCAATCACGCGGGAAACTCAACGGCATGGTTGCCTCGGAGTACTTAAGATTGTTCTCGTAAAAATACGGCATCGACTGAGAGCCGCCGTGAACAATCTCCGTCTCAACGAAATGCTCTCCCTGAGTGAACTCCGGCTCGGCATAACCTACCGTGGAACCATTTGTCGGGATGTCCCAGCCATCGGTCCACGTGTTGAATATCCTGTTGCTCTCCGGGTTATCGGGGTCCAGGTCATTGTACGACTCAAAATCCTCCACGGGAAGGAAATTCGCCGTCGTAAAGCTCCAGACGTTTCCCACCCATGGGCTGTCGGGATTGACGTCATTGACCTCGTCAACCCGCCAATAGTAACTGGTGTCCCACTGCAATTTTCCGGGGTCGTGGCTCTCGGAGCCAAGCGGCTTCGTGCCTTTGTACTCCGGCGAACCGGTATTGGCGTTCTTCACAGCTTCTTCGTCGGTACCGAAGTAAACCTGGTGCGAAGCGGCTTGCTCTCCGGCGTTCCACTTAAGGACCGCTGCCTGCTTCACGTCCACAGCGCCATTAGACGGATTCGGATGCCTGGCCTTTACAGCCAGCGAAAGTGCGGCCTCCGGAATGATTTCCTTTGGCGTGCTGGGACTCGACCACCGAAGTTCTGCTATTGCACCTTCGATGTTTTCGAAGTATTCCATCACAATGCTGTACGTCTGCCCTGCGACAAGGTCAATCGTCCCACTGTTCTCAACGGCTCCGTGCGTGGTCCAGTCGTCGATAAGCTGTTGGCCATCGACCCAGAGACGCGAGCCATCATTAGTCCTTGTGTAGAAAGTGTAGGTCTCAGTAAATAGCACCTCGACCTCACCGGTCCATCTGACCGAGAATTGGTCGGCCCCAACCGTCGGATCAGGTTCGTCCCCCCCCCACCTGAAGTCAACTTGAGGGTCTATACGAGTCAATACAAGCCTCTCGAAATTCATACCCGTGTAATAATCTCCTCGCAGACCTCTATTGGGACTCATCGTCGTGAAGCTCCAGACGTCGCCTCTATAAGTATTGACACCATCAGACTCATCGACCCGCCAATAGTACGTTTTGGCCAGTTCAAGCGAGCCGGGGCTGTAACTTGTATCTGTCTGCGCTAGACCGCCAACGGCATTGTTCACATCGTCCAAATTGTCGCCGAAAAACACGGTATGCAGCTTTGCACCGAAACCTCCCGTCCAGCTAAGGTTTGTGTTCGGCTCGATGAACTTGGCACCGTTAGCCGGGCGGGGCGCGAAGGCAGTCATGGGTTGAACCGTGAAGCTCCAGATATCGCCTTTCCACGGACCATTTGGGTCCACATCGTTGACCTCATCAATTCGCCAGTAGTAAGTCGTCCCCAGAACAAGGCCATCCGGATAAGGATGTCCAGGAAAGCCGACAATCAAAGATGGAGAGTCCTGATTACCGTGGAATGCTTCGGGGCTGCCGTTGTTTACATCATCAAAACTCTCGTTGAAGTACACATCGTGCGACACCGCACGAGTTCCCGGCGACCAACTGAGCGTTACCCAGTTGTCCGGATGTAGGGCACCATCCGCGGGCGATGGCTTGCTAGCCTTTGTCATTGGAGGAACAGCAATGTCCTTTATCTCTTCCAGTAACAGTACCCGGTCATAGATGCGGACGTCATCGATAGACCCAATGAAGTATCTGTCGCTGTTCTTGGCGCGCCAGCCTATGCTAACGTCCACGTTAGGGACGATATCGAACGGAGCCGCACTTGTTGTATGCCTCGAGTCATCTCGCCCATCAAGGTAAAACGTCACGTCTGGATATGACATCGTGGAGTTCTCTTGTACTGCCACCGCAACATGGTGCCATTCGCCGTCCGTCACGGTGGTGTCACCTTGGATATTTGCGTGGCCATGTTCGCAGCGCAGCCTACCGCCATTGATACGGAACTCTACTTTAAATCTGTCCGCGGCATTACCGCCCCACGTCACAATCTCACCATCTTCACTGGTCTTGACCCACGCCGTTATACTGAAAGCGCTTGGGCCGAGAATCCCTTGGTAGCCATCGATGAGGACGCCATCAGGGCCGCCGTGAAACTCCAAAGCCTCCTTGTAAACCCCGGGCACAAACTGCGGACTGCCGGAGAGTGTTCCGTCTCGGCCGTTGCCGGAATAATCAAGCACCGTACCGGTGCCATCATCATCAAGCTTCCACCAACCAACAAGGTTGGGGTCGGCAGCATTTGCTGCATCCGTCAGAGCTACACCCACCACTAAAACGAATGAGACCAAACAAATCACTTTTCTACACATCATAGTCCTCCCTTCAAAACGTTAAAACAATAGTAATACTTATGCCTTGGCCACACACCAAGACACTTGTCCTTTTCAACGACAAGACCGCCCAGAACAGAAATGAAAAAGAGCCAAATATCAAGCTTGGCCTCCATCAACTCTATCACAGAGGCACCTCGTTACTGTTGTTCCGCCGTAGGCGCCGCAACGAGGATTCGTATCTCATCTACAGCGGTCGGCGCACGCAGTCCCAGTTGTAACGTCAGCCGATCCTGACTGAGTGTCACGGTGTCACCCTCAGTTTCCAGTCCTCGGCCCGCCGAATGATACTCAGTGCCCGCGGCCCCAAATAGACTGTTGGTGGCACTGAGCCAGCCCTCACTGATAATCAGGCCGACGATAGGGCGCCGAAAGGTTATGCTGCCGGACGCGATCTGTGCGAGTTTGTCTCTACTGGCCGGATCCCAGTGAATCAGGTAGCTGTCGACCTTAAGCCCGGCCTGAATTGCGACGGGCAATCCTTGATGGCCCTGGTAATGCCCTGGCTCAGTGATATCCACCGTCACATCGCGGGTCAAGCTCACATCCGTTGCTTCGAGGAACAGATGAATGCTCCGGTCACTTTGCACCGCATCTTCCCGCAAGGAAGACGGTACAGAGCGTTGGAACTTGATCGCCCCGCTGACGCGCGGCTTGTACAGCACATCGTCCCAGGACAGGGCAAACCGCTCTCTGTCTAAATCCAGGGGGCTTACCTTGCCCGCCGCAGCGTCGAAACTCATAGCGTCGTTTCGGTAGAGATACCTGAGGTGTGGCAGCTCGTCACCGTCCGCACCTCTGAATAAAGCTCTCACCGACCCACTTAACAGGTGAACATCCGTGGCGCCGCCTCCGTATGCCAACAGTCCAAACTGAGTTCCCAAATCAGTGACACGGACACTGGGTGTTTCCACCACAAACCCTGTCGCTGGTTCCGGAACGTACGCGGTCAGCGCACCTGAAGTCAGGTAAGCCGTGACTTCATCAACGAGGTTCATCTCTGCGGGGGCTTCCAAAATCACTCGTGTCCCAGTCTTGAACCTGATTTCCACCAAGCCTTCGATCAGTTTGATTGGTCCAGCGGTCAGTTCAGTACCCACGATTGGCGCTATGTGGGTGAGATCCCATCGGGCTTCGTAAGCGTGGGTCAGTGCGGCGACTACCGGTGCAGCCATGACGGTGCTTGGCGGCTGGGGCCTGGGTCGTAAAAGCCAGTAGCAAAAAACAATCGTCAGCAAAGCAGCCAAAGAGCCGATGCCAAGCGCCCGCCTGCGCCGCCTGGCGATATACAACTTGTAGGCAAGTTCTTCTTGGCGCCGTCGTTCTTCGATCATGAACCGCTCAAGTGCCTCTTCCGCCGCCTTTCGTATCGCCTTCTTCTGCGTATCGTCCAGACGTGCAGCTTCTTCCGCATGAACTTGCTCGTCTCGTTCGACTGGTCCGGCGAATATCTCGTCAAGATGATGGGGGATGAAGGATCTGCCTGAATCGTCAAGAAGCCCTCTGGACTTGTGTAAGCAGGCCGCAATCGAGACAAAATCAATGCAGTATTGCATATTCTCGGCACTGTCGCGCAGCAGCAGGTTCAACTGGTTGACCTGTTCGTCGGTGATGGCACCCTCAAGTGAAAGGATGAGCAGGGAGCCCAAACTGTCTGTGGTCCGGGAATCCATCAGCGTAATTCCTCAAACGCCGGAGTCTTTCTGATACACCTTAGCAACTGCTCGTAAATGCGCGACAGGGACTTATATACCGCGTGAACAGACATACCGAGTCGGGTCGCGATCTCTTTGGGCCCGATGCCATCGTAGTAGCGCAGCATGATCAGCCTGCGCTGACGGTCTTGCAGTTTGGCCAGACAACGCCTAAGCGCGTCCAAGCGTCTATCATCTTGCTGGCCGGCTTCTCGAGCCAGAGATACCATCTGTTCAAAGATCTCGCTCTCATATAGCATCGGGGATCTGCGTTTTTCCCTGCGATAATCAAGGACCCGGTAGTGTGCGATCTCTATGGCCCAAGCGACGAAGTTCGTGGCCTTTTGGAACTGATCGAACTTGCGCCACATAATGCCGGCGGTCTCCTGCATGATATCCTCGGCGTCGGCTAAGTTGGGCACCAGCCTCAGGATATAGGAGAATATCCGCACCTCGTTTGACATGAGAAGCTTGAGAAACAGCTCAGATCGCTTATTGGAGCCATTGGCGTTGTTCACAACTGTGCCGTTAACCCTACGATATTTCGTATTCTATTTGTACCCTTGCCCACACATAAATATAACCGTGCCGCGGAGCGAATTTTGGACAAAAAAAACGAAATTTAGATATAAAATCAGGAGCAGGTTTACTTCGAGGCAAAGACGGCCAAATCTGATAAGGGCGTAAATTGCTGGGCGATCACTTGTAAAACACTGTAAATAAAGACGTTACGTGAATAGTGCTATTGTATTACAGGCCTTCGAGGCCGGAACATTGAACAAGGACTGTAATGTTCACGTTTTTAGGAAACTGAAAAACGATTATGACATAAGAGCAGGCCATTCTCAAGGCCGAAGAAAGATTTGAACGGATCGCCATGCCGATTCGCAGGGCATGTGCTGAAGGTCAGCGGACGGATCGCGTTGAGCCGGATCTTGGGGACAACATGCTCCGGTTGGGTCGCCTTCTGCTCGAAAGCTATGTAGCAGGATTGGCAGCCCTGTGTCTGCAGAGAAATGCGTTCCGGCGGCTCTTCTCGCTTGTGGAGCGTCGGCCCGACGTACCATGTCACCGTCCTGAAGCTGCCGTTTTGCTTCTTCTTTGGAAGGTGGCCCCCCAATTCTGCGGACCATGGACCCAATGTCTTCGAACAGACGTGTGTACTGCAAGTTGTCTGCACGGCACGGTCCAATCTTACTCAGGCTTCCACTTAGCCACATCAGGCCGTGGCGGCTGCGGGTCGGAGAATCGGGCGTTCTTGCCGATTCGATTGTAATCACCGATGTCGTTACGGGCCCACTCTGCCAGTTCAAGCAGTTTCTTGACGACCTCGGTATCCGTGTCCGCCACATCATCCTGCTCGCCGATGTCCTTTTCCAGATCAAAAAGCATCGGCTTCTTGATTTGGAAGACGTCTTGTGGGTCAATGTGGCGCGCCCAGTCAGGAGTCCACGAGGGATTCGCCGGACGCGGCAGATGAAGTTTCCATTTCCCCGAGCGCACGGCCTGTAGGTGCGTATGCTGATAGTAGAAGAGCGCTTTGGTCGGACTTTTCACACCGCGTTGCCCGTGGATCAGGGGGCTGATGTCGTG